>JABWAM010000406.1 GCA_013360985.1 Verrucomicrobiia bacterium
CCCGCGCGTGTTGTGGCGCCTCGCCGAACGCGCGTTCGCGCGCGGAGATTACGCCGCCGCCGCCGCCGCCTACGCCCAGATTCCCTCCGCCGCGCTCGATCCGTCGCTCGCTCCCGAAGTCGCCTTCCGCTGGGGCGCCAGCCTCGCCAAGGCGGGGCGTCACGCCGAGGCCGGGGAACGCCTGGAGGCGTTCACGCGGAAGTTTCCGTCGGATCCGAACGTTCCGACAGCGCTCCATCTGCTCGGGCTTTCCGCGCAACAGAGCGGCCGGCTCGATGCCGCCGTGAACGCCCTCCAGGAACTCGCCGACCGCTTTCCGAAAGCGGAGGGGCGCGAGGAGACGCTGCGGCGCATCGCCCTTCTCGAAGGCGCGCGCGGACGTCCCGCCGCTTTGCGCGCCGCCTATGCGCGCCTTGTCCAGGAATTCCCCAAGACGCGTTTCCTCGGCGAAGCGGCCTGGTGGACCGGCGCGAGCTGGCTCGACGAGAAAAAGTTCGCCGAGGCGATCGCGCCGCTCGAGCGCGCCCGCGCGCTCGATCCTTCGGCCTATGCCGCGTCGGCGACGGAGCGCCTGATCCTCGCTCATTACGCGCTCCGTCAGCGAATCCCTCTCGCCCAAGAACTCCTCGCGCCCTCCGCGAAGACGGCGTCTCCCGCGCCGGAAATTTGGGAGTGGGCGGCGCGACGGAGCGCCGCCGAGGGAGATCCCGCCGCCGCCGTCGCGCTCTATACGAAACTCCTCGCGCATCCCGCCGCGGGCGCTCTCCGTCATCCGGCGCGTCGCGCGCTGGCGGCGAGCCTCGCCGCCCGCGGGGAATGGAAGGCGGCCGCGGAAAATCTCGAGGGCTACGTCGCCGAGGCAGCCGATCCCGACGACGCGATCGCTGGACGCCTCGATCTCGCGCGGGCGCGGAGGGCGCTCAAAGAGTTCGACCGGGCGCGCGAGCTCGCCGAAGGCGTCATGACCGAACAGCCCGAGGGGCGCGCCAACGCCGAGGCGCGCATGATCCTCGGCGAAATTCTCGACGCGCAGGGCAAACCCGGCGAGGCCGCGAAGCAATGGCTCGGCGTCGCCCTGCTCTACGACGATCCGCAGCTCGCCCCGGACGCCCTCGCCCGCGCCGCGGACGCCTTCGCGCGCGCCGGCAATGCTCAAGAGGCGGCTCGCCTTCGCGAGGAACTCGCGGCCAAATATCCCGCGAAACCATGAGCGGCATCCTTTCCATCGTCGCGACGCCGATCGGGAATCTCGAGGATCTCACCCTCCGCGCGTTGCGCGTTTTGCGCGAAGCGGACGCGGTGCTCGCCGAAGACACCCGCCGCGTCGCCATCCTCTTCCAGCGCCACGACATCCGCCGCCCGATCGAATCGTGCCCGGCCTTTCGCGAAGCGAATGCGGGCGAGCGGGTCGCCGACCGCGTGGCGGCGGGCGAACGCCTCGCCCTGGTGTCTGACGCGGGGACGCCCGGCATTTCCGACCCCGGCGCGCGCCTCGTGCGCGCGTGCGTCGCGCGCGGGCTTCCCGT
>JABWAM010000407.1 GCA_013360985.1 Verrucomicrobiia bacterium
CTCGCGGTCGCGCACGGCGCGCTCGCCGCCGAGGGCGGTCTGGCCTTCGAGGCGCGGACGTCGTGGCTGGCCGATCTCGGAATCGCCTGGCATCTCGGCGCGGGGCGCCTCGGCGCCCTTCTCGTCGTACTCACGGCCTTGGTCGGTTTCGCGGGCGTCCTCGTTGCGCGGCCCGCGGAGCACGCCCGATTTCATCATGCGCTCGGGCTGATCATCGCGGGAGGCATGGCGGGCGCGTTTCTCGCCCAAGACCTTTTCTTCCTCTACGTCTTCCACGAGTTCGCGTTGATTCCGACGTTCATTCTGATCTGGATCTGGGGCGGCGACCGCCGCCGGGAAGCGGCGACCAAGATCACGCTCTATCTCCTCGCCGGAAGCCTCGTCCTCCTCGTGGGATTGCTCGCCCTCGTCCTGGCTTCGGGGGCGCAGACCTTCGATCTCCCCGCGCTGCGCGCGCATCTCACTGAACATCCGCTGCCGCCGGAGCTTCAGTCCCTGATCTTCTTCCTGCTGCTCGTCGGGTTCGGGACGCTCGTCTCCGCGGTCCCGCTGCATACCTGGGCGCCGATCGGCTACGCGGAAGCGCCGCCGCTCGCGGCGATGCTGCACGCGGGCGCCGTCAAGAAATTCGGGCTCTACGGTCTGGCGCTGATCGCGTTCCCCTTGCTGCCGGCGGGCGCCGCGGACTGGCGCGGTCTCCTCGCGTGGCTCGCGGCGGCGCAACTTCTCTACGCAGGCTATCTCGCGCTCCGCCAGGACGACTTGCGCCGAATGCTGGCCTGGGCCAGCGTGTCGCACATGGGGTTCGGCTTTCTCGCGCTCGCAGCGGGGACGGCCGCGGCGATGGAAGGATTTACCCTCTTTCTTTTCGCGCACGGGTTGGCGGCCGCGGCGGGATTCGCGCTTGCCGGGTTTTGTCGCCAAACCCTAGGGACCTCTTCGCTTTCGGCGATGGGCGGCCTCGCGCGGAAGATGCCGTTTGTCGCCACGGCGTTCACCATGGTCGCCCTCGCGGGCTTCGGCGTGCCGGGCTTCGCGAACTTTCCCGCCGAGTTGATGATCCTTGCGGGGAGCCTTGGCGCATGGCCGTGGCCGACGGTGCTGGTCCTTTGGGGGGTCGTGATCAGCGCGGTGTATTTCCTTCGCGCGGTGCGGCAAGGGTTCCTCGGGCCGCTGGCGCCCGCGATGATGCAGGCGACCGACCTGGACTGGATGCGCCGTCTGGCCATCGCGCTCCTCCTCGGCGTGTCGCTCGCGGCGGGTTTCTTTCCGCGCGCCGTTCTCGGTCGCGCGCGCGACGCCGCCCCGAATGCGTGCTGCGAGCAGCCCTCCCCGCGATGATCCAATTTTCACTCATCGGTTTCGAGTTGGCCGTCGTCGGCTTGATGCTGGCGGTGCTGTTGGGCGACGCGTTCGCGCGCGCCGCCACGCGGCGCCATTGGGGCGTGGCGGTCGCCGCGGTGTTGCTCGCCCTCGCGGGCTTCGGCGTGCCGGGCTTCGCGAACTTTCCCGCCGAGTTGATGATC
>JABWAM010000083.1 GCA_013360985.1 Verrucomicrobiia bacterium
CCTCGCCACATTTTGGGCTCAAGCCGCGGCCGCGGCGCCGCCGGCGGCGGCGCCCTCCCTCGCTTCGCGACCGAGCGGATTTTTCCCAAGCACGGACGAGGGAAAGGGAGGGCGAGGCCGCCGGCCGAGCCGTCGCACTCTTCGTGTGGGGAGTCGGGAATCTCGATACGACCCACCCCTCCGATCCTCCATGGATGATGAGGAGGGTGGCTCTCTGAAAATCGAGCGGATCCGTGGATTTGGGCGCGCCTTCATGGCGCCGAAGGCTTCATGGCGCGCGCATAACGGAGGATCCCGTCCGCAATCGCGGCGGCGAGCCGCTGGCGGTAGTCCGCCGTCAACAACCTCTTTTCCTCCTCGGGATTCGATAAGAAGCCGCCCTCGACCAAAACGGCCGGAATCCGCGTCGCCCGGATCACGTGAAAACGCGCGCGCTTGACGCCCCGGTCCTCGACCTCTCGAATTCTTTCGGTCGCCCGTTGTTGAATCAGAAATGCGAGCAGCATGTTGTTTCGGTCGTTGCGGTTACCGGGCTCCTCGGCGAAGCGTCCAAGGCCGAAGCGGCGGGATAACGCGCCGGTGGAACTCAGGCCCGCAGGCGTCAGGCAGTACGTCTCGATTCCGCGCGGACCGCGCGCGGGTTTTGCCGAGTTGAGATGCAGGCTCACGAAGAGATCGGCGCCGCTCGAGTTCGCCATGTCGGCGCGGTCTTCGAGCGAGACGTAGGCGTCGCGCCGGCGCGTCATCAGGGTGCGCACCCCCGCGGCTCGGAGGAGGCGTTCGACTCGCGCCGCGAGATCGAGGGCATAATATTTTTCGAACGACCTTCGCGTGCCCGTGGTCCCCTGGTCTTCGCCTCCGTGTCCGGGGTCGAGCATCACGGTCCTCACGGGAAGCTTGCGAACCGCCCAAGGCCGAAGGATCGGATCGAGCGTCTTCTCGACATCCACCTCGCTGATCAGAAGGCTGTTGCGCGCCATGAGAGGCGCGTCATTCAGCCAAATGCGCACGTTGTTGACAAAGCACTCACGATTGTTCACGCGGAAGCGGAAGACGCGCCACTTCGACCGCAGAGTGACGTCCAACCCGGTCTGCTTCCAGTTGCGATCGAAACGATAGAAACGGGCGAGGTCGGCGACGTTGACGTAGTTCCGGCCGCCGACGCGCACGGTGTTGAAGCTCCCTTCGGCGGCGCGCAATGCGCCGCACCCCCCGCCGGCCATCGCCAGCGCGAGGATCCACGGGGCGGCCCTCCTTCTCGCGAAGGTCGCTCTCGGCATTCGCATCATGCGCCCCGCACCTTCGCATAGCCTCGAAAGGCGCATCAAACCGAAACGCCTTGGGCGCGTGAAATATCCGAGCTAGAGTTCCTCCAATGAACCCCGTCCCATCTCCTCCTCCCCTGGATGTCGAGGCGTGCGCGCTCGCCCCCGTCGCAGCGAAGGCCGCGCCCTCCGCGATCGTGATCTTCGGCGCGACCGGCGACCTGACTCACCGCAAGATCGTTCCCGCGCTGTATCAACTCGCCAAGCAGGGGCGTCTCCCCGAGGAAACCGCCGTTTTCGGGTACGCGCGACGCCCCAAGAGCGACCTCGAGTTCCGCGCCGGCCTCCGCGCCGCGCTCGAACAGGTCGCGCATGTCCGCCCGGTCCATGCCGAGGCATGGGAGAAACTCGCCGCGCGCATCTGGTACGTGCAAGGCGACCTCGACGATCCCGCGGGATACGCCCGCCTTCGCGAACGGCTCGCGTCCGTTCCCGGCGCCGCGCTCCTTGAAGATCGCGCCCTCTACTACCTGGCCACCGCCCCGAGTTTTTTCGGCGTCGTCGCGGACCATCTCGCCACGGCGGGCCTCGCGCCCGGAAATCAGGGCGGCGCCTCGCGGCGTCTCATTGTGGAGAAACCCTTCGGGGAAGACCTCGCGAGCGCCCAAGAACTCAACCGCGCGCTGCACCGGGCGTTTCCCGAGGAGACCCTCTTCCGCATTGACCATTACCTCGGCAAAGAGACGGTCCAGAATCTCCTCTATTTCCGCTTCGGAAATTCGATCTACGAGCCGCTATGGAACCGCCGCTACGTGGACCACGTCCAGATCACCGTCGCCGAACGGCTGGGCGTCGAGACCCGAGGCGACTACTACGACGCGACGGGCGCCGCGCGCGACATGCTGCAAAACCACATGTTCCAACTCCTCAGCCTCGTGGCGATGGAACCGCCGGCCTCGCTCGACGCCCACGCGATCCACGACGAAAAGGTGAAGGTCTTGCGCTCCATCCCGACTCCTTCCTCCGAGGAAATTCTGGCCGCCAGCGTGCGCGCGCAATACGGCGCCGGAACGATCGGCGGACGCGCCATCCTCCCTTATCGCCGGGAACCCCGCGTCCAGCCCTCTTCCCGCACGGAAACCTTCGTCGCATGGAAGCTCGAGGTGGACAACTGGCGCTGGTCGGGAGTCCCCTTCTACCTGCGCACCGGTAAAGCGCTTGCGCGGCAGGTCACCGAGATCAACATCGTCTTTCGCCCTCCGCCCAGCGTCCTCTTCGCCGCGGTCTGCGGCGCGAAACTCGGGCGCAACGGCCTCCGCATCCGGATCCAACCCAACGAAGGCATTCACCTGCAATTCAACGCCAAGACTCCCGGCCTTCCCGCCATCCAACGCGCCGACCTGCATTTTCGTTATGGCGAAGAGTTCGCGCGCTATCTCCCCGAGGCGTACGAACGCCTCCTCCTCGACGCCCTCGCCGGCGATTCGACCCTCTTCACTCGGCGGGATGAAGTCGAGGAAGCCTGGCGGCTCGTGGACGCCCTTCGCGCCGCGTGGAAGAACGAATCGCGCGCCGACCTCCCCCTCTACGAACCGGGCTCGATGGGCCCCGAGGAATCCGACGCCCTCCTCGCGCGCGACGGACGAGAATGGCAGCCCGTCCACTACGATTGACGAACCGCCCCTCTTGGGATTCCGTTCCTGATCGTTCGCCCCGATGATCCAGCCTCTCCTCTTCCCCTCCGAGACGGAATGGCTCGCGGCGTTGCGCTCTGCGTTTCTCGATGCGCAGGCCACGACCCTCGCCCAACAACAGGTCTTTCATGTCGCCTTATCGGGCGGGCGGACGCCCGCTCCGTTGTACCGGTCGCTTGCCCGAGAAGCGCTCGCTTGGGAGCGCATCGAGTGGTGGATGGGAGACGAACGGCATGTCCCCGCCGAGGATCCCGCGAGCAATGGACGCATGGCGCGCGAGGCCTTCGCCGCGGCCGGCGCGCGCTTCCGCTTTCAGCCTTGGGACGTCGCGTTCCCTCCGGAGGAAGCGGCGCGCCGATACGCGAAACGGATGCGCGCGCGGATCGGCAACCCGCCCATCTTGGATCTCGTCCTCCTCGGCCTCGGAAACGACGGACACACCGCCTCGCTTTTCCCAGGAAGCCCAGCCCTCGCGATCACGGAACGGGATGCCGCGCCCGCTCCCGGACCTCCTCCGCATCCGCATCGCCTCACGCTGACCTACCCCGTGTTCGACCGCAGCCGAGAGGTATGGTTTCTCGTAAGCGGCAGAGAAAAGGAGCGCATGATCCGTCGACTTCTTCAAAGCGACGACGCCCTGCCCGCCGCGCGAATTCGCGGTCCGCGGCAAAAACTCTTTTGGCGCCGCGACGGCTGATCTCGGAAGAAGCGGCCCTCTCCGCTCCCATCGCGCGTTGATTCCGAAGCGACCTTTTCCTATTCTCGTCCCGCCAACCTTCAACCCGCCTTTTCTTATGCCACGCCCCGTGACCCTCTTCACTGGCCAATGGGCCGACCTCCCCTTCGCCACGCTCTGCGCCAAGGCGAAATCCTTCGGTTACGACGGCCTCGAAATCGCCTGCTGGGGCGATCATTTCGATGTCCTCAAGGGTGCCAAGGACCGGGCCTATTGCGACACGCGCCACGAAATCCTCGCGAAGCATGGGCTCGCCACCTGGGCGATCTCCAATCACCTCGTCGGCCAGGCGGTCTGCGACCTCATTGACGCCCGCCATCAGGCGATCCTCCCCGCGCGCGTCTGGGGCGACGGCAAGCCCGAAGGCGTCCGCGCACGCGCCGCCGAAGAGATGATCCGCACCGCGCACGCCGCGAAAAACCTCGGCGTAAAGGTGGTGAACGGCTTCACGGGATCTTCCATTTGGCATCTCCTCTACAGCTTCCCGCCGGTGTCGCCCGCCCAGATCGAGGCGGGCTTCGAGGATTTCGCGACCCGTTGGAAACCGATCCTCGACGAATACAAAAAATGCGGCGTCCGCTTCGCGCTCGAGGCGCATCCTACCGAGATCGCCTTCGACACGGTGACCGCGGAGCGCGCCGTCGCCGCGCTCGACGGACACAAGTCCTTCGGATTCAACTACGACCCGTCGCACCTTGGCTACCAATGGGTGGACTACGTGGAGTTCCTCCGCCGTCACGCGGACCGCATCTTTCATGTCCACATGAAGGACGTCCAATGGAGCCCGCGCCCCGCCAACTCGGGCGTCTTTGGGGGACACCTCCCCTTCGGCGATCCGCGCCGCTGCTGGGACTTCCGCTCGCTCGGGCGGGGCGGTATTCGATTCGAGCCGATCTTGCGCGCGCTCAACGACCTCGATTACCGCGGCCCGCTTTCCGTCGAATGGGAAGACCCAGGCATGGACCGCGAGCATGGCGCCGCCGAGGCCTGCCGCTTCGTGCGCGCGCTCGATTTCCCAACGAGCGCCCGCGCCTTCGACGCCGCCTTCGACAAAGGAGAGCAGAAAGCGCGGTGACGCCCATGGATCGTCACGAAATCGCCGAGGTCCTCCGCAAAATCGGAACGCTTCTCGATCTCAAGGGCGAAAACCGTTTCAAGGTCCTCGCCTACGCAAACGCCGCGCGCGCCCTGGAGGGTTTGCCGGAGGACTTCGATCGTCTCGTCGCCGAGAAACGCCTCGGCGAGATCAAGGGGATCGGCGTCGAGCTTTCCAAAAAGATCGCCGAACTCCACGCCACCGGCCGCCTTCCTTACCACGAGGAACTGAAGGCCTCCTTTCCGCCCGGTCTCCTCGATTGCCTCCGCGTCCCGGGCCTCGGACCGAAGAAGCTGCGCGCGCTGTGGGAACATCTCCAAATCGATTCCCTCGGCGAGCTTCAGCTCGCCTGCGAGCGCGGCCTGATCGCCGGACTCGAAGGCTTTGGCGAAAAAACCCAGGCGAAGATCCTCGAGGGGATCGCCCGCCTCGAGACCTACCGCGGTCAGTTTTTTCTCGCCGAGGCCGACGCCCTCGCCCGCCCGATTCTGGAGGCCTTGCGCGCCTGCAAAGCCACCCAACGCGCCGAAGCGGCCGGCAGCCTCCGCCGCCGCAAGGAACTCGTCCGCGACTTGGATTTCGTTGTCGCCACCGAACGTCCCGCCGAGGTGATGGACGCCTTTTTCTCCGCGCCGGGCGCGGAAAAGGCGGTCCATCGCGGCCCGACCAAGGCGAGCCTGCTCCTCGAAAACGGGATGCAGGCCGACCTGCGCTGCGTGACGCCCGCGGAGTTCCCCTTCGCGCTCGCCTATTTCACCGGCTCCAAGGAGCACAACATCGCGCTCCGCCAGCGCGCGATCTCCCAGAAGCTCAAACTCAACGAGTACGGGCTCTTCCCCGCGGAGACGGCGGAGGCGGAGACGAAGCCGTGCCGCGACGAGGCGGAGATCTACCGCGCGCTCGGCCTCGCGCACATTCCCCCCGAGCTGCGCGAGGACCTGGGAGAGATCGAGGCCGCCGAGAAAGGCGCTCTGCCCCGCCTCGTCCGCGCCGAAGACCTCCGCGGGGCTTTCCACTGCCACACCCTCGCCAGCGACGGACGAAGCTCTCTCGAGGAGATGGTGCGCGCCGCGATCGCGCTCGGCTGGGAATACCTCGGCATCGCCGACCACAGCAAAAGCGGCGCCCGAGGGCTGGATGCGACGCGCCTCGACGCGCAAATCCGAGAGATCGCGGAGATGAACCGTCGCTTGGCCGACGAAGGCCTCCGCTTCCGAGTTTTCGCGGGAAGCGAGGTGGACATCCTCGGCGACGGACAACTCGATTTTCCCGACGACGTCCTCGCCCGCCTCGATTACGTGGTCGCCTCGGTGCACCTCGGTTTCGCAGGCGATGAAGCGAAACAAACCGCGCGCGTCCTGCGTGCGATCTCCCATCCGCGCGTCACCATGCTCGGGCACGCCACGGGACGGCTCCTCCTTGGACGCGAGCCGCTCCGCCTCAATCTCCCCGCGATCCTCGACGCGGCGGCGGAACAGAAGGTGATCCTCGAGTTCAACACGAGCCCCTCCCGGATGGACCTCGACTGGCGCTGGTGGAAGCGCGCGCGCGACCTCGGAGTGCTCTGCGCGATCAACCCCGACGCGCATCGGGCGGACAAAATCCGCCAGGCGATCGACGGCACGGCGACCGCCAGCAAGGGGTGGCTCCGCCCCGAAGACGTCCTCAACACGCGCACGACCGCCGAAGTCGAAAAACTCTTGCGGCGGCGGAAGTGACCGACGGCGGCGGACCGTTCATCGAACGCGTTCCCAGCGCCGCGCCTGTCGAATGGAGACCGGCCGGCCGGCCGCGAGTCGCCTCGCGGAACGAACCCGTCTTCGCGGAAGGCGGGCGAGGCCCCTCGGCCTCGGAACGCGTGTCCGGAAACTCGGATCATGCGCGCGAGAGCGTCTTGCGCGGAGGCTTCGAATTTTTTCACCTCCGCCATTGATGCGGAGGGGATTCAGGTCTACCGTGCGCCCCCCTCCATGACCCTCCCCATCCGCAACGTGGCGATCATCGCCCACGTGGACCACGGCAAAACCACGCTCGTGGACCAACTCCTCCGCCAGGGCGGCGCCTTTCGCGCCCATCAGGTCGTTCAGGAATGCGTGATGGACTCGATGGATCTGGAGCGGGAAAAGGGGATCACCATTCGCGCCAAGAACGCCTCCGTCAATTGGCATCCGCCCTCCGGCGGTCCCGAGGTGAAAATCAACATCGTGGACACGCCGGGCCACGCCGATTTCGGAGGCGAGGTCGAGCGGATCATCCGGATGGTGGACGGCGCCCTCCTGCTCGTGGACGCCTACGAAGGGCCGCAGGCGCAAACCAAGTTCGTCCTGCGCAAGGCGCTCGCGCAGGGGCTTCGCCCGATCGTGCTCATCAACAAGGTGGACCGCGAACACGCGGCGCCGCATCGCGCGCTCGACAAGGTCTTCGACCTCTTCGTGGCGCTCCACGCGACCGACGCCCAACTCGATTTCCCCGCTCTCTACGGAAGCGGACGCGAAGGGTACATGCTCCCGCATCTCGAGGAATGCGCGGATCCGGAAAAGCGACGCCTGGGGCTCCTCCCCCTTTTCGAAACGATGGTCCGTCACGTCCCGCCTCCGAAGGCCGACCCCAACGGCCCCTTCCAGTTTCTGGTGTGCAACCTCGGTCACGACGACCACCTCGGGAGGGTCGCCTACGGGAAGATCATGAGCGGAAAGATCAAGATCGGAGACGAAGTCTTCGCCGCGCATAAGGACGGACGCCGCGAGGCGGGGAAGGTCACTATGTTTTATTCGTTCGCAGGCATCGCTCAACGCCGCGCCGAAGCGGCCACCGCGGGCGACATCGCCGGAATCACCGGCTTCGAGGATCTGGACATCGGGGAAAGCCTCGTCGCGACTCCCGACACGCCGGCGCCGCCTTTCGTAGAAATCGATCCGCCGACGATCACGATGTCCATCGGAGTCAACGACGGCCCCTTGGCCGGACGCGACGGGAAATGGGTCACCGCGAGGAACATCCGCGAACGCCTCTTCCGCGAGGCGCGGCACAACGTAAGCCTCGCCATCGAGGACACCGACTCGGGCAACATCTTCGCCGTGAAGGCGCGCGGCGAAATGCAGATCGCCGTGCTCGTCGAGCAGATGCGCCGCGAAGGATTTGAGGTGGTGGTCTCCCGCCCCGAGGTGATTTTTCGCAAGGAGAACGGAAAAACCCTCGAACCGTACGAGGAGTTGACCGTCGAAATTCCCGGCGCGAAACTGGGAGACATCCTCCAGTCGCTCGCGCGGCGCAAGGCGAAGGTCACTCATCTCGATCATCACGGCGCGCACGCGACCGTCCTTGCCGAGATCCCGACGCGGGGCCTCATCGGATTCGAAACGGAACTCGTGAATCTCACCAGCGGCGAAGGCCTCCTCAGCCACCTCTTCCTCGAGTACCGCGAGCAGGTCGGCGAAATTCCTTCCCGCCTCACGGGCGTTCTCGTGGCGATGGAGGCGGGCCCCTCCAAGGCGTACGCGCTCGATCAACTCCAGGAACGCGGCCGCCTTTTCATCGATCCCGGCGAAGAGGTCTACGTGGGCATGATCGTCGGCGAAAACGCCCGCAACGAGGACATCAACGTCAATCCCTGCAAAGCGAAGCACCTCACCAACATGCGCAGCGTCGGCGAGGGCAAAGGCATCCTGCTCGAGCCTCCGCTCAAGATGTCCCTCGAACGGGCCATCGAATACATCGCTTCGGACGAACTCGTGGAGGTCACGCCGAAGGCCTTGCGTTTTCGGAAGCGGATCCTCGACCCGGTCCGGCGCAAGCGCGCCGCGCTCCGGGATTGAACGAGCCGCGCGCCTGTTGCATACTCCGCCCGTCCATGCCCACGGATCCTCCCTCCAGCCCGCAACGCTTCATCTGGATCTGCATCATTGACGGATGCATCGTTCGCTCGGGCGCCGTGCAGGTCGGCGAAACCATGCCGAAGCTCATCGAACGCGTCTCGCGCCATCTGCCGCACATGGCCTCCGACTCGATGAAGGTCGTCGGCGAAGACGGCAAGGTCTACGACAGCGAAGCCTGGTTTCCCGGGCCGGCGCCCGAGGTGGCGGGCGCCCCGTCCGAGACTGAACTCGTCGCCGTCGGCGTGGTCGAGGCGTTTTTCGGCGCCAAACTTCACCACGGCGCGACCCCCGAGGAGGTGATCCAGACTGAAGCCAAGTCCTTCAGCGGACGCATCGACGACATGGTGGATTTCGGCGTGTTCGACTTCAGCGGCGAACAACTCGCCTCGATCGAGGACATGGTCGCCTACGTCCAACAGACCGAACCCGAAAAAGCGCCCGATTATGTGAATGAAGCGCAGGGCGCTTCTCATGGGAAC
>JABWAM010000084.1 GCA_013360985.1 Verrucomicrobiia bacterium
AGGCGCACCTTCACGGGCTGGCCGGCGGCCGCGCCGAGCGCCTCTTCGATCAGCCCGCGATGATTGTCCTCCAGCCAGATCCGATGAAACTGGCAGGGCGCCTCGAGAATCAGAACGTCGTTCTCCTTGCGGAGGGGGCGCACCGGCTCGAACCACCGTTTCCAAGTGGCTTCGCCCGTGAGCTTTCGGAGCCGCTCCGCGGCCTGCCCCCACAACTCTGTCGCGGCAGCAATCATCGCGAGTTATTCACAGGGGAAAACCCCCTCTTCGGAAAGGGGAAAAATGCGAGATCCCCGACCGATTCCCGCACGGCGTGCGTCGAACGGTCGCGACGCTCCGCGCGCGCCGCGCGATGACTTCTTCGGATTTCTTGCGCAAGTGCTTCTCCCTCTGAAAGTTGCCGTGAATTTCGCAAAAATCGGTCTTCACGGCTTCGGGGGAGGACGAAGCTCCGCCTCGCGCGGGTCTGCCGAGAAGCTTCCGGCTCAACGGCTTGGACGCCAGCGCCGAGAGAGGAGTGATGGGGTGAGTTGTTCACAAGTTATTCACAGCGCCTCGGTGAACCCTTGTCGCGACCGCGCGCGGCGCGGAGTTTAGATTCGCGCGCGGCGCGTGCAAGCGTTTTCCGGAATTATTTTTTTCGCGCGAATTCTCCGAGCGAAGACGCGCGCAATCGTCCGCGCGCGCGCGCCAGGCGACTCCGAAAAATCGCGATCGCCCGCGGAAGATTGACCTCTCTCTCTCGTGGAAGCGCGCGGGAGGGCGACTCGAAGACATGCCCTTGTTCGATAACGCATCCGGAAAAAAAGGCACGGAGAAAATCGCGTCGGCGCTTTTTGTTTGCGTCGCCGCGGGCTCCGGGCTAGCCTGCCGCGCGTTGGAATACCGCCGGGCGCCGCGGAGTGGAAGCTGACTCAACCCGCCAGGGTCGGAAGACAGCAACGGTCGTCTGCCTTTCATGGCCGCGGTGGCTCGGCGTCCAACGCGCCCGTAGAATCCCACGGGCGAAGAGATGGATCGGGGGCATAGCTCAGTTGGTAGAGCGTCTCGTTCGCAATGAGAAGGTCAGGGGTTCGAATCCCCTTGCCTCCACCATCCTTCGTTTGCTCGGCGCCCGATAACGCGTCCCAGCATGGCCAGGGATGGAGATGGATTGGGGTGAACAGAAACGGGCTCAGAATTGACCCAAATCCACGGATCCGCCCCATTTTTCGAGAGCAACCCTCCTCATCATCCATCGAGGACCGGGCGAGTGAGGCGCGTCGAGATTCCGGACTCCCCACAAGAAGGATGCGGCGGCTCGGCCGACGGCCTCGCCCTCCCTTTCCGCATTCCGTGTTTGAGGAAAATCCGCTCGATCGCGAAGCGAGGGAGGGCGCCGCCGGCGGCGGCGCCGCAGCAGCGGCTTAAGTCTAAAATGTTGCGAGAGCATCGGATGTTCCTCGACCGAGGATGGACTCCCCCCATGTCATACGCGGGGATTTGGGAATTGAACATCAGGATTGCGGCAATGGCGTTGGCGGGTACACTGCGGAAGCGCAATCATGGGTTCACACATGATACATCTTGGGAAGGAGATCGAGGAAGCCGCAGGGAAGACGGCGACGACTGTTGTGGATCTGCAGGCCAAACGGCACGAACTGGGGCAGTTCTTGACTCCACCTCCGGTGGCTCAATTCATGGCGTCCCTTTTCGTAACACAATGGCGGGAGGTGGAGCTTCTGGATGCTGGGGCTGGCGCCGGCGCTCTGACGCAAGCGCTCGTCCACCGGCTCTGCGGTGAGCGTCGCAAGCCAAAGAGAATCGCCGTTACCGCCTTTGAACTCGACGCCTCATTGATCGAACCCTTGCAGTCATCTCTGGCCGACTGTCAGCGGCGCTGCGAGGCTGCGGGCATTGTTTTCTCAAGCATCGTGCGCAACGAGAATTTCATCAATGCCGCTGTTTCTGTCGTAAGGGATGAGTTGTTTGCGCCTGCTTTTCCATTGTTCAACATCGCAATCGTCAATCCTCCTTATCGGAAGATCAGGAGCGATTCGCCAGAGCGTTTGCTGCTCCGATCGGCCAACATTGAATCAAGCAATCTCTATGCGGGATTCGTAGCCCTCATCACAAGGTTGATGGTCAAGGGAGGCGAATTGGTCGCCATCACGCCGCGCAGCTTCTGCAATGGGCCATACTTCAGGCTGTTCCGTTCGGATTTTTTAGATGCCATGTCCATCCAAAGACTTCATGTTTTTGAATCCCGCTCCGCGGCCTTCATCGAAGATGAGGTGTTGCAGGAAAACGTGATTGTTCACGCCGTGAAGAATGGGCAAAAACCAAAGCGCGTTGTCATCTCAACCAGCAGTGGCGCGCCCGGTGGCGCCATCAGCGAAAGTGAAGTCGCCTACACCGATGTCGTTTCTCCCGATGACCCCGAAAGGTTCGTCCATCTGACGTTCGGCAATGGGCATACGGATGCGAAGGCCGCCATGCAAAGGCTCCCCTCGAGCCTGGCCGATTTAGGCCTTTCGGTATCCACGGGCCGGATTGTGGATTTTCGCGCCGCGAGTTATCTGCGACGGATACCCGGTGAAGACACCGCTCCCCTCATCTACCCGTGTCACTTCAATGGCGGTTTCGTTCGTTGGCCCAAAGAGAATTGCAAGAAACACAATGCGATTGTGTGCAATGAGAAGACACGGGAACTGCTGGTTCCCGCCGGTATTTACGTTCTGGTCAAACGGTTCACCGCCAAGGAGGAACGGCGTCGCCTGATGGCCTCTATCTACGATCCGAAGCACATTCATTCGTTGCTGGTGGGCTTCGAAAACCATTTGAACTACTTCCATATCGAAGGACACGGAATGTCCATGAATTTGGCGAAGGGACTGACCGCGTTCCTCAATTCGACGATCGTTGACCTGTACTTCCGGCAGTTCAGTGGGCACACCCAGGTCAACGCGACGGATTTGCGCTCACTCAGTTATCCGTCAACCATCGTGCTGGAGCGATTTGGAGAAACGATAGACGATCCCGGCATGCCCCAAGAGACATTGGACGATTTGGTTGAGAAGGAGATGTTCTGATGGCGGATAAATCAAGCGTTGGACGAGTTGCATCGTGCAGGCAAAAACTGGCTGAGGCCATGAACGCGCTGCAAGCCCTGGGGTTTGGAGAAAGGCAACGCAACCCGGTTGCGGGATATACCCTGCTCGCGTTGCTCGACTTGAAACCGTTACAAGCCTGGAGCGAAGCCACGGCGCCATTGCGCGGCATCACCCCCATCATCGAATTTGTAAGCGAGGCTTACGGAAGACGGTATGCGCCGAATACCCGGGAAACGATCCGAGATGAAGCCATAAAATACTTCCTTGAAGCGGGAATGCTCATCCGGAATCCAGACGATCCCGGCCGCCCAGTGAACAGTGGAAAAACAGTGTATCGTGTTGAATCGGACGCCCTGAAATTGTTCCGGCGCTTCGGGGCCGTGGAGTGGACGCCAACGTTGAAGGCTTACTTAAAAAAACGGTCCCGCATTCGTCGCGAATTGTCGCGAGAACGGAAACTGGCTCGCATTCCCGTAACGTTTCCAGACGGCAAAAAAATTACCATTTCTCCGGGCGGTCAAAATCCGCTAATCAAGACCGTTCTTGAGGATTTTTGCCGGCGATTCGCTCCAGGGGGCACGGTCATTTATATCGGTGATGCCGAAGACAAATTCCTCCATTTTGAGAAGGGGTATCTGAGGGATCTCGGCGTCTCAGTTTCCGCTCCTTCAAAGATGCCTGACGTGGTGGTTCATGACCCACGGCGGAACTGGTTGTTGTTGATCGAAGCAGTGTCCAGCGCGGGTCCTGTGGATGGCAAGAGGAGAAAAGAGTTGAAGGAGCTTTTCGACGGATGCAAAGCAGGGCTGGTTTTTGTCACGGCATTTCTAACGCGGGAGAAGATGCGGATTTTTCTACCGCAAATCTCGTGGGAGAGCGAGGTATGGATTGCCGACAATCCCGAGCACCTGATTCATTTCGATGGCGAGCGTTTTCTTGGCCCGTACCCTGATGTTCAGCCATCCTCTTGAAGCTCGGCACACGGCCAGCGAACTCACTTCGCTGCTGCAGCGGTAGAACTCTTTCCAGATACGATTCAGAAATTTCCTTCCAAAAGCGGATTTCGGGAGATCTGGCGCGAGAGATCATCGAACGCGATCTCCCTTCGGAAAAGCGATCCGTCTCGATCTTTTTCCCGTGAAGGCTGCGCGCGCCCTCGTCGGCGCGCGTCGCGTCGCGACCGATTCGGAGACGTTCCTGTTTTCAACGGAACCCGATGGGCGTCCCGCGCGAAGGACGGAGGCTCTCCCGAAGGATGCGCGGTCGTTCCCGCCTACGGTTTGGCGGCGGACGCGGCCGAAGCTTTCGCCGCCGCGTCGATTTTCTTGAAATATTTTTCGGGATCCTTGTTGAACTCCTTGAGGCAGCCTTTGCAGCAGAAACGCACGAGGCGCATCTCCTCTTTGCCGTTCACCCGTTGCGAAACGAGGTGATCGAACGGTTTGCCCATCGCATTCAGCTTGTCGCCGGAGACGACGCAGACCTCGAGGGGATAGCTTTTCCGGAGAGCCGCCAGTTTCTCCTGTTCCGCCGCGGAGAGCGACGCGGCGGCGGGTGCGGAGCGCGGTTCCTGCGCGGTCACGGTCAGGGTTGCGGTCAGGATGAAGCCCCAAAGGGCGAGGAGGTTCCAGGAGGATTTCATGAGGGGTTTTCTTGGGTTGCAGGTTGGGATTTTTGAAATTCGCGCGCGCGAATCCAGAAGAAAATCACCGGCGTGACGAGGAGGATATGGGCGAGGCTGGAGATCATCCCGCCGATCACGGGCGCGGCGATGGGGCGCATGATCTCGATGCCCGTGCGTTCGGCGGAAAAGATCGGCAGCATGAGCGGCACGAGGCTGGCAAGCACCGTGGAGACCGTCATGACCTTCGGCCGGAGACGGAGCGCCGCGCCCTCGACGACCGCCTCGAGAAGGCGCGCAGGGGAGAGGTGTCCTCCGTGCTCCGCGGCGCGCCGGGCGACGGCTTCTTCGAGATAGATCACCATGATGACGCCCGTTTGAACGGCGGTGCCGAAGAGCGCGATATACCCCACCCAGACCGCCACCGAGAATGGATAACCCAAAAGCCATTGGAGCAGGACGCCGCCCGTCAGGGCGAACGGCACGGCCAGCAACACGTGCGCCGCTTCCTTGAGCGAACGATAGACGACATAGAGCAGGACGAAGATGATGAGGAGGACCACCGGAATGATGACCTGCAGCGTTCGCCGGGCATGGATCAAGTTCTCGTATTCGCCGCCCCAGCCGAGGAAGCTGCCCGGCGGCATGGAGATTTCCGCCGCGATCTTCGCCTTCGCTTCCTCGACGAAACCGCCGAGGTCGCGTCCGCGCACGTTGCACTGGACGAAGACGCGGAGTTGGCCGTCTTCGCTGGAGATCATCGAGGGGCCCATCACGGTCCGCAGGGTCGCCACCTTCCCGAGCGGGACCGGGACGCCGTCTGCCGTCGAGACGAGGATGTTCTCGATCGCGGAGCGGGTATCCCGAAGCTCGCGGGCGTAGCGCACGCGCACCGGAAAACGGAAGCGCCCTTCGAGGGTCGTGGTCAGGGTGCGCCCGCCCACGGCAGTCTCGATCGCGTCGAGGGCGTCCCGCATCGGGACGCCGTATCGAGCCAGCTCGGCGCGTTGCATGTCCACCTCGAGATAGGGCGCGCCGACGATGCGCTCGGCGTAGACGCCCGTGGCGCCGGGCACGGAACGCAGCGCCGCCTCCACCTCGATCGCCTTCGCCTCGAGGACGGCGAGCGATTCCTGGACGTCCAACGGGCGTCCCTCCGCGTCCTTGAGGCCCGCGGCGAACAGTTTGACGGCGACCTGCGCGCGGATGCCGGTGGCGAGCATGAGGACGCGGTTCTCGATCGGCTGGAGCAGGGCGGGCGTGAACCCCGGGAAACGGCTCATCGCCTCGATCATTTCTCCCTTGAGCTTCTCGAGGGTCATCCCCCGGCGCCAGAGGCGCTCGGGTTTCAGCGTGATCGTGGTCTCGATCATCGCGACCGGCGCGGGATCGGTGGCGGTCTCGGCGCGGCCCACTTTCGCGACGACCTCCTCGACTTCGGGAAATCGGGAGAGGACGCGGTCTTGTTCCGCGGCGACCTTCCGCACCTCGGTGATCGAAGCGCTTGGCAGCGTCTGCGGCATGAAGAGCAGCGCGCGCTCGTTGAGCGGCGGCATGAACTCTCTGCCGAGGCGCAGGGCGAGGAGGCTCGCCCCCGCGAGCAGCGCCGCGGCCAGGGCCACGGTCAACGCGCGGTGGTTTAGGCAGAACCGGAGGAGGGGCAGATAGAGATGGAGGAGCCGGCGCATCAGCCAGTTCTCGTTTTCGTCGTGGATCTTTCCTCGCACGAGCAGGGTGCACAGCACGGGGACGAGCGTCACGGCGAGCGCGGTCGAAGCGACCATCGCGAAGGTCTTCGTGAAGGCCAGGGGATGAAAAAGTTTCCCGGCCTGGCCGCCGAGCGCAAAGACGGGAATGAAGGCGAGGATGATGATCGCCATCGAATAAAAGATGGGGCGCGCCACGAGGCGGGTGGCCGCGCGCGTGATCCCGACGATGTTCGTCGCGAGATAACGCCGTTTCTCGGCGTCGCTCGCGTCCGGCGCGTCCCGGCGGATCCAGGCGTGGGCTTCGCGCATCACCGATTCGGTCACGACGATGCCGGCGTCCACGAGCACGCCGATCGCGATGACGATCCCGCTCAAACTCATGATGTTCGAGGTGATCCCGAACTCCTTCATCAGGATGAAGGAGATCAGGATCGAGAGCGGCAACGGGATCGTGACGATCGCGATCGAACGGAAATGGAAGAGAAAGACGACGTGGGCGAGCGTGACGAGGAGCACCGCTTCGAGAAGGGCCGCCTGCAGCGTGCCGACGGCGCGCGCGATCAGCGCGCTGCGATCGTAAAAGGGACGGATCTCCACGCCTTCGGGGAGGGCCTTCTGGACCTCGGCGACCTTCGCCTTGACGCGCACGAGGAGATCGCTGGTGCTCACGCCATACCGGGCGATCACGATGCCGCCGACCACTTCGCTCCCGTTGCGATCGAGCGCCCCGCGGCGGGGTTCGGGGCCGATCTCCACGCGGGCGACGTCGCGCACGAGGACCGGCTGACCCGCCCTGGTTGCGACCAGGGTCTGCGCGATCTCGTCGACGCCGCGGAACAGCCCGAGCCCGCGCACCGCGTACTCCATCCCGTTCTGTTCGATCACGTTGCCGCCCACGTTGTTGTTGGAGCCGATCACGGCCTCGGCCACCTGCGAGAGGGTGACCCCGAAGGCGCGCAGCTTGTTCGGGGAGACATCCACCTGGTACTGCCGCACGAACCCGCCGACGGAAGCCACCTCGGCCACCCCCGGCACGGCGTTGAGCTGGTAGCGCACGAGCCAATCCTGGAGCGCGCGCAGTTCGCCGAGATCATATCCGCGTCCGCGCGCCGCGGCGACGGAGGCATCGAGATAATATTGGTAGACCCAGCCGAGCCCCGTCGCGTCGGGACCGAGCACGGGAACGACGCCCCGCGGCATCAGGCTGCCGATCGTGTTGAGCCGTTCGAGAACGCGCGTCCGCGCGAACCACGGGTCCACCCGATCCTCGAAGATCACCGTCACCATCGAGAATCCGAAGTTGGAGCTCGCGCGCACGGTCTTGACGCCGGCGAGCCCGCGGAGATTGACGGTCAGCGGATAGGTGACCTGATCCTCGATCTCGCGGGGGCTGCGCCCCGTCCAATCGGCGAACACGATGACCTGGTTCTCGCTGAGGTCGGGGATCGCGTCCACGGGAGTGTGAAACGCCGCCCAAATCCCCCATCCCGCCACGAGGAGCGAGAACACCAGAACCAACAGGCGGTTCCGCAGCGACCAATCAATGAGACGCAGGATCATGAGAATTCATGCCGCCCCCGCCTCCCCGCAGTTGCGCCTGGGCGTCCACGAGAAAAGCGCCGGCGACAACCACCGTCTCGCCTTCCGCCAGTCCCTCCACAATCTCGACATAGTGCGCGGCGGTCTGGCCGACGCGCACCTCGCGCGCCGCAAAGACCTGCTCCTCCTTCTGGACATACACGAGGCGGCGCGTCCCGAGGTCGAGCACCGCCGAGGTCGGCACGCTCAGCACCGCGTCGCCGAGCGGGATCTCCGCCGTTCCGCTCGCGCTCATGTTCGGCAGGAGGACGCGCTCGGGATTCGCCAGCGCAAAACGGACGGACGCCGTGCGGTTGGTTTCGTCGAGCGATCGGCCGATGTAGATCAGGCGTCCGAGATGCGCGCGTCCCGGATCGGCCTTGGTCGTGACGCGGATCGTTTGGCCCGGACGCAGCGCGCCGAGATCGGGTTCGAACACGCGCGCGTTGAACCAGACCTCATCGAGCGGCGCGAGGCGGTAGAGCGGTTGTCCGGCCTTCACGACCTCCCCGAGGCGGGCGAGATTTTCCACGATCGCGCCGCCGATCGGAGCGCGCAGCACGATCTCGTTGCGCGGCGCGCGTTCGCGTTCGAGCTGCCGCAGGTCGGCCTCGGTGAAACCGAGGCGGCGAAGTTTTTCTCCGGCGATCTTCACCGCAGCGCCGAGGAGATCGCGCTCGTAAAAGGTGCTCAGCCAGCGTTCGCGCAGCGCCTTAAGGTATTCCTCCTGCAAGCCCATCGCCTCGGCCGAATAAAGGCTGACCAACGCGGCGCCCTTGGCGACTTCGGCCTGATTGAAGTCTATCCACTGGCGTTCGATGCGCCCTTCCACGAGCGAAACGACCTCGCGCCGGCGATTGAGGTCGTCGCCGATCGAGCCGAAGAGCGTGATCTCCCGGGAAAGCTTGCGTCGCGCCACTTTTTCGGTGCGCACACCCGCCTGACGAACCGCGTCCGCATCGAGATGGATTTCGGCGGAAGCGGAAACCGCGGCGGCCCCTTTCCCGGAGGCGGCGCGCACCGGCGTGAGGTCCATGCCGCAGAACGGGCATTCGCCCGGCTTCGGTTCATGCACCTGCGGATGCATGCTGCACGTCCAGTATGCGACCGCCGTCGGCGCGTTTCCAGCGGCCGGGTCGGGA
>JABWAM010000085.1 GCA_013360985.1 Verrucomicrobiia bacterium
GTCGCCGCGGGGTACGCCCGCGTGCGCGCGGCGCTCGGAGACGGCTGCGCGGCGGAGCGGGCGGCAGAAGACATCCTCCACTCGATCGCGGCAAACGCGTAGCGGCGGCTACAGTTTTCTCTCGCCGAGAAGACGGATGAAGGGAGGCTCGTCCTCCTCGATTTTGGGAAAACGCCCAATGTTCGGGTCGGTGAAAAAGTTGTCGTGGAGATCGTCGTTCTTGGTGGAAACCTCGCCGAGGATCGCTTCGTCGCCAAGCGCCCAGAAGGCGTGGTAAACGCCGGGCTCCAAGGTCACCCGTTCTCCCGCCGCGAGGTGAAGCACGGCGCCGGAGGCCACGCGCCGTTTTTTGTTGTTCACCTGAAGGATTCCGTCGGCGGCCCATTGGTTCGGATCGCCAAACCAAACCTGAATCGAAAAGGCGCCGGCACGCGCGATGACGTCCTCCTTTTTCTTCTTGTGACAATGCCGCGGAATGGTCTGGCGGCAGGTCAGGTAGATGAGCTTCTCGCTGTATTCCTCTTCGAGCGCGAGATTGACGAGGACGGCGCCGCATCGGGAAAAGTCTCCGAGCCCGAGGTCGGTAACGTCCCACGACGCATCCGGCGGAAGCACCCAGCCGTGCGCCTGAAAGCAGGCGAGGGCACGGGCGATGGCGCGGTTGATTTCGGAGCGTTTCATCTCACCGGGATCTTTCACACTCCAAGACAAAATCTCCACACGAAAGGCGGGGAGACTCGGCCTTCATCCGCAACACGCGCCATCTTAATTTCCGGATACGCTCTCAGAGAAGCCTTCTCAAGTGCTGAATGCTTCGTCCGGCCTGCTCGACGGTGCCGCATTCCACGCTGAGCACGATATCGCGCTTCGCCTTCCTGCAGAGGGCGATAACCTCTTTCCAGTCGATGACGCCGTCGCCGCAGGCGCAGCCTACCGGCGTGCCGGTAACTTTGCCGCGCTCCTTGTTCGAGTGTTCCACCGAGATATCTTTCGCGTGAAGATGCACGAGGCGGTCCTTGACGGCATCGAGCCATCGCAGCGGGTCGTGGCCGCACAGATAGGAGTTGCCGGTGTCGAAATTCACGCCGATGGCGGGAGAATTCACCAAGCGATACAGACGATCGAACCCCTTGGGACTGCGGCTGTATTGCTGATGCGGTTCGATGCCGATGCGGATCCCGCGCGGCTCGGCGACCTTCGACGCCTCCATCAGGGTGTATTTGATCAACGTGTGATCCTCGGCAACCGACGTCCACGGCTGTTTCGGCCCTTCGTCGGTGTTCACCACGGGAGCGCCCGCCTCGGCGGCGAAACGAATCGCCTGCTTCAAATATTCGACGCCGATCTCGGGCTTGGTCAACGGCGTATGCGCCGACAGACCGGACAAACGGACGCCCGCCTTCTGGCACGCGCGTCGGATCCGCAGCGGATCGTCCAGCATGGAAACGCTGTGAAAATATCCCGCTTCGCTCAAGAGCTCGCGCCCCCAATGCACCATCGGCTCGACGTACTCGTAACCGAGCTCGGCGGCCTTCGCGACGCCCCACTCGAAGGGTTTGTCGCTGTGTCGAACGAATTCCAGGTTGATGCCAATCGATACTTTGCCCATGTCACTGCTTCCTTTCCGTGTTGCGGCGCGCCAGGATTTCGACCGGCCACTCGGCCAGATCGTCCCGCAGGGGCAGGTCGACCCGGTCCCCGCGGACCGCCGAAAGGTAGGCGGCCAGGTTGAGTTCGCTCGTTTTGAGCATGTTCGTGAGGCCGAGCTCAGGCTCCGTCCTGCCCTCCAGCCACGCGATCAGATCCACCAGCATCCGATCCCACGGCTGCGACCCCTGCTCGGAGGCCTCCTTCGAGAAGTCCTCGACGCGGCGCCCCGTCGGGGCGTCGATCCGCAGAATGGCTTCGCGAAAAATCTGAATCTGCCCTTCCGTGCCAAGCAGGGTCATGGTCTGGTCGCCGGCCATTTTCCGTCCGCCGTCGAGAAAACCTTTGCCACCGTTTTCAAACTCGAAGTACGCGATCGCGTGCTCCTCCATCGCATGCCCGTACCCCCGGGAATCCCGTACGCGCGCCTGTCCAAACACCCATCGGATCGGCTGATCGCGGTGGAAAAATCGGAACATGTCCAGCCAGTGCGAACCCCATTCCGACAGATCCCAGCCTTCGACGCCGGCGACGCACAAGACCGGCTGACCGATCGCGCCGTCGTTGTAGAGATCGCGCGCGCGACGGAACGCCAAACGATTCCGCCGAAAATGGGCAACCACGATTTTTACGCCGGTCTCCGCCGCGACGCGCCGCACCGCCGCGCAATCCGCCGGCGACGGCAGGAACGGTTTCTCGCACAAGATCCCTTTCACTCCCGCGCGGGCGCAGTCCTCGATCATGCCCCGATGAAGCCCCACGTAGGTGCACAGGCTGACGATATCGGGACGGACTTCGGCGAGCATTTTCCGATGGTCCGAAAAACCGCGCTCCACCGCGAACTTCCCCTGAAATGCCGCCAGGTTTTCCGCGTTGATGTCGGCGGCGGCGACGAGCCGCGTCCGCGGGATGCGCTGGTACATCATGCCATGCGCGTAGCCGATCTGATGTCCGCCGCCCTTTGCGTTGCTGCCGGCGCCGGCCTTGCCGACGCCGATGACCGCAGTCTTGAAGACGCTCATGTCAGGAATCCAAGAGCCAACGGACCGAGTTGATCCAGAGCTGCTTCATCGCCGGGCACTGAAACGCCGCCATGTCGTGGCCGTTTGCCAGATACACGCGGCGCGGCGCGGTGACGATCATTGGGAGCCGTCGTCCATCGAACTCCGCCTCCGCGTGGACCGTCGCCTCCAGACCTTTCGTGATCGCCAGGTTGTAATACAATTCATCCTGGAGCGTGAAATCGCGGACGCCCTCCACGACCGGATGTCCCGTCGGCAGGACGCGAACGGTGTGTTGGGCATAGGGCGAATGCGAGGAGTGCTTCCATACCCAGGTCACCCCCACGAGTTCGCCAAAGCGCGGCCAATCGTCGTAGCTGGCGATGCCGCCGTGGTGCGCGAGAATGGGACGCCCCGAGGCCGCGTATTCCTCGAACGCCTTTTTGTGACGCTCGGTGAGCGGGTGATAGTCGCCCCACTCCGTGCCGTGGCTGCCGGTCCAGTGGAGCCCCATGACGACAAACAGGTCGCACCGATCGAGCGCCTCAAAGGCCGGCAGGCCGTCGCCGATCTCGCACGTGTATTCCGGACCGAGCCATTGCGCGATCTGGCGGGCCTGTTCGGCGGTCGGATGGAAGGCCGGACCGCCCACAAAGAAATGAATGCGTCGGTTCTTTTTCATGGGTTTCGCGTGACAATGCGCCGTGCGCAGGCAAGAATCTTCCACAATTCAACACTGGTAAATGTTATACATGCCATCTCTTCGCCCCGCCATCTTTATTCGTGGCGCCGAGCGCTTCATCGCCGACACATGCGACCCGCTCCGGCGCGCGGCGGAGCGCAAGGAGGTGCGGCTCTCCGCATGGGCGAGAGGACATTATCCCGGACGGCGTTTGCCGAACAAAGTCCTGACGGAGGTCCGTTCCATAGGATTTTGGGACGCGTCGCGAACGCAAACCTGGGGCCTCGACTGGCATCGCAACGAAGGGATCGAGATCACCTATCTTGCGCGCGGCAAGACGGGGTTTGCGGTGGACGGACGGGCGCATCCGCTGCGGCGCGGCGACCTAACCATCACGCGCCCGTGGCAGCTTCACCGCGTGGGCGATCCCGCCGTCGGCGCCTCCCGATTGCATTGGTTAATTTTGGATGTCAAAGTCCGCCGCCCGCATCAGGCCTGGCAATGGCCGTCCTGGCTGGTGCTCTCGGAAACGGATCGGCGTCGGCTGACGCAGTTGCTCCAGCACAACGAGCAGCCGGTCTGGCGGACCAACGGTGAAATCGAGCGATGCTTCGAGCGCGCCGCCGCCGTCGTGGAGGCCGCGCCTATCGCCGCGAGCGAATCGCGCCTGAAGCTGCATTTGAATGAGTTGCTGATCGCGCTGCTGGAAATGCTGGAGCGCAAACGCATCCCGCTGGATGAAACACTTACGGCGACGCGGCGGAGCGTCGAGATGTTTCTCGAAAACCTCCCGCAACACGTCGAGCACCCGTGGACCCTGGAGGAGATGGCCGAGCATTGCAGCCTGGCGCGAAGCCGATTCACGCATTACTGCAAAGAGATCACCAACATGTCGCCGATCGAATACCTCACGCGATGCCGGGTGGAGCATGCGGCGCGGCTGCTGCGCGCCGCGCCGCGCCGCGCGATCACCGAGGTGGCCTTGGCCTCGGGATTTGGCTCCAGCCAGTATTTTGCGACCGTGTTCCGCAAACAGCTCGGCGCGACGCCCCGCGAAATTCAAAGGGCTTGCCGAAGAAGCGAGAGCCGTTGAACCCTCCTTCGATCAAGGCCTTCCCCAACTCCCAAGGCGCGCGAACCGCCGCCGCTTATTCCTTGAATCTCAGCTCGCGCGTATCGCGCTCGCGCCCCGTGCGACGGGTCAGCATTCCGTACAACTCCGGCCGCCGCGACGCGATCCACCTGCGACCGGTGGCCCCTTCGAGCAGCGAGGCGTCGAGGTCGGCGAACACCATTGCGTCGCCGGCCTGATGCGTCTCGGCGAGGATGCGGCCGTACGGATCGAAAACCATCGCATTGCCGGTGCGGATTTCGTCGTCGTCCACGCCGACGCCGTTGGCGAAGACCAGGAACACGCCGTTGTCGTGCGCCCGGCTGGGCAGCCAGCGCATCAGCCAACCGCGCCCTTTGTCGCCGAGAAACTCGCGACGGATCGCCGCGGGATTCTTGCGGCGGTTGTCCCACACCTTTCGGTCAATCAACCCCATCCGATGGGGATTCTTCGACCGGCACCCGCCCGTTTGATGCGGCGCGAGGATGACCTCCGCGCCCATCAACGCCGCGATCCGCCCATTCTCGTTGACGTTGTTGTCGTAGCAGATCAGCACCCCGGCGCGAAAGCCGCCCGGCAGATCGAATACGGTGAATTCCGAGCCGGATTTAATGAGCGCATGCTCGAAGGATTGAAGCTTGCGATGGCGGTAAATCCGCCCATCCGGCAGCGCGACGACATAGGTGTTGTGATAGAAGCCGCCCTTTCCGGTCTCGATAAAGCCAACGCCGATCGTCAGTCGGAATCGTTTCGCAAGCTGGATGATCCGCTGCGTGCTCGGCCCGTCGGGGAACGGCTCGGCCAGCGCGGCAAGCTGCGACGGCGTGAGGTTCCGGATGAACCAGTAACCGGTCACGCAGCATTCAGGAAACACGATCATCTGGGCGCCCCGCGCGGCCGCCCGCTTCACGAACCTCTCGATCTTCGCGAAATTCGCGTTCTTGTCGCCCGCGGCCGATTCCATTTGCACCGACGCAACGCGGAGGCTGCGCGGCTTCTTTCGTGTTTTCATGCTTCTTCTCATGCTTCGATGTTCTTTTGTAATTTAAGTTTATAGTACCAATTCGCGCAATGAAGACTCGGAGATTCGATCGATGCAAGAAAATCTCGCGCGGAGGCGCCTCTCCCGCCTTGCGCGAAGATCGCCTCCTCTCTCGGCTTGCCACTCGCCCTGCAACCCTCGACACTCCCCGTTTCTCATGCGGCGGCAATACCCCTTTCATCTGATCGAGCCGAAGTGGCAGCGCTCCTGGCGCGACCAGGACACCTTCCGCGCCTTCGATCCCGGCGAACGCATCCCCGAGGCGCACCCTTTCCGCCGCCGCCACGGGCGCGCCCTCGCGCCGAGCGCCGCCGACGCCTACGCCGCCAAGGCGTATCTCCTCGACATGTTCCCCTATCCCTCGGGCGCGGGGCTGCATGTCGGTCATCCCGAAGGCTACACGGCCACCGACATCCTCTGCCGTTACCGCCGCATGCGCGGCCTGCACGTCCTCCATCCGATGGGGTGGGACGCCTTCGGATTGCCCGCCGAACAGTACGCGATGGACACGGGCACTCATCCCGCGGTCACCACGAAGAAGAACGTGGACACCTTCCGCCGCCAAATCCAAATGCTCGGCTTCAGCTACGACTGGCGGCGCGAGGTGAACACCACGGATCCGGCCTATGTTCGCTGGACCCAATGGATTTTCCTGCAACTTTTCAAAAAAGGGCTCGCCTACGAATCCGAGGTGCCGGTCTGGTGGTGCGACGGCTGCAAGGCCGTTCTCGCCAACGAAGAGGTGAACGCTGACGGGACTTGCGACCGCAAAGGCCACGCCGGCGTCTATCGCCGTCCGCTGCGCCAGTGGATCCTGCGAATCACCGCCTACGCGGACCGCCTCCTCCAAGACCTCGAACTCGTGGACTGGCCCGAGTCGATCAAGGAACAGCAGCGCAACTGGATCGGACGCAGCGAGGGCGCCTTCGTGGATTTCGCCCTCGCCGACGGCGCCGCGGCGGGCGAAAAGCTCCGCGTGTTCACGACGCGCCCCGACACGTTGTTCGGCGCGACTTACATGGTTCTTGCGCCCGAACATCCGCTCGCGGATCGGATCGTGGCGCCCTCCCACAAGGCGGCGGTCGCCGCGTATCGCGCCGACGCCGCCCGCAAGAGCGAAGTCGAACGCGCCGCGCTCGAAAAAGAAAAATCGGGGGTCTTCACCGGCAGCCACGCCATCAACCCCGTCAACGGCGAGCGGATCCCGATCTGGATCGCCGATTACGTGATGATGGGATACGGCGCCGGCGCGATCATGGCGGTGCCGGCGCATGACGAACGCGATTTCGCCTTCGCCAAGCAGCATCGACTCCCCTTGCGGATCGTCGTCCACCCTAAGGACGGCGGCGAAGCCCTCGGGTTCACCGGCGAAGGCGTCAGCGTGGAGTCCGGCCTCCTCACGGGTCTCTCCACCTGGGACGCGAAACGGAAAATCACCGCCTGGCTCGTCGAACGCGGCGTCGGCCAGGCCGCCGTCCAGTACAAACTCCGCGACTGGCTCTTCTCGCGGCAGCGTTATTGGGGCGAACCGATCCCGATCGTGCACTGCCCGAAATGCGGCAGCCTCCCCGTTCCCGAGGAACAGCTTCCTGTTCTCCTGCCGGAGATGCGCGAGTATACGCCCACCGGAAACGCCGAGCCTCCGCTCGCCAAAGCGACCGATTGGGTGCGCTGCCCCTGCCCGAAGTGCGGCGGCGCGGCGGCGCGGGAGACGAACACCATGCCGCAATGGGCCGGTTCCTGCTGGTACTATCTGCGCTATCTCGATCCAAAAAATTCGTCGGCGTTCGTGGACCGAGAAAAAGAACGCGCCTGGATGCCCGTGGACCTTTACGTCGGCGGCGCGGAGCACGCCGTCCTCCACCTCCTCTACGCGCGCTTCTGGCACAAGGTCCTCCACGACCTCGGCCTCGTCTCGACCCCCGAACCGTTCGCGCGCCTCGTGAACCAGGGCATGATCCTCGGCGAGGACAATCAGAAAATGTCCAAGTCGCGCGGCAACGTGATCAATCCCGACGAAGTCGTCGCCGAATACGGCGCCGACGCCTTTCGCCTCTATGAAATGTTCATGGGCCCGATCGAGGCGTCGAAGCCGTGGAGCACCCAGGGCCTCCAGGGCGTCTCCCGTTTCCTCGGCCGCGTCTGGCGCCTCTTCACCGACGAGGCGAGCGTCGAAGCCTTCGAACAATCCCTGACTCTGCGCGGGCACGACGGCCCCGCCGCCGAGCAAGCGCTCGCCGCCATCCGGCCGCATGCCGCCCTCGTGGACGCCGCGCCGACTCCCGACCAGCAGGCGGCGATCCACCGCGCCATTCGCAAGGTCACTGAAGACCTCGAGACGCTCGGATTTAACACCGCGATCTCCGCCCTGATGGTTTTCGTCAACGAGGCGACGGCATGGAGCGTCCGTCCGCGCGATACGATGCGAAGCTTCCTGCTCCTGCTCGCGCCCTTCGCTCCGCATCTCGCCGAGGAACTTTGGCGCCTGCTCGACGGGCAGGAGACCCTCGCCTACGCGCCCTGGCCGGCCTGGGATTCCCGCTGGCTCACGGTCGCGGAAGTTGAACTCCCCGTGCAGATCAATGGAAAGCTTCGCGACCGTCTCGTCGTTCCCGCCGCCGCCGCGCCGGAAGAAATCGAGCGTCGCGTTCGCGAAAACGCGAAAATCCAGGCGCTCATCGCCGGGAAAACCCTCCGCAAACTCATCGTCGTGCCCGGCAAGATCATCAATCTCGTGGTCCAGGACCCGTTGCCCTCATCCGCGGAGCCCGCCGATGGCGCCCGGGATGGACGCCTCGCGGAATAATCCGCGCGGCCCGCCTTTGCGCGTCGCGATCAGACGGCCTCCTCGAGGCCGTTCCTGCCATGGGTCGAGCGACGCCGCCGACCGTCATCGTCACCCGCCGCGGCCTCGCCCGCTCCTTCGCGGAGAACGCGCTCTCCTGCCTTTCGCGGAAATTTGGCCCAAATCCACGAATACGCTCCATTTTCAGAGAGCAACCCTCATCATCCTTCATGGAGGACCGGGTGGGTGGGGCGTGTCGAGATTCCGGACTCCTCACAAGAAGAATGTAGCGGCTCGGCCGGCGGCCTCGCCCTACCTTTCCATAGTCCATGCTTGAGGAAAATCCGCTCTGTCGCGAAGCGAGGTAGGACACCGCCGCCGGCGGCGCCGCCGCAGAGGCTGAAACACCACACGTGGTGAAGGCGCCGCGCGATTCTCGACCGAGGATGGACTCTCTCGTTTCTTACGCGGGGATTTGGGTTTGGCGGCCAAGCTTGACATCCCGGCCTCGGTTTGATTGTTTATACAACCAATGGGCCGATCCCCTCCCCGCTTCGCCTCCGTTGCCGGAAAAAGACGGAAGCGGTGGCACGTGTCCCGGATGCTGCGCGATTACATGACGCGCGCGGGCCTTCCCGTCGGCACAAAGATGCCGACGGCGCATGAACTCGCCGACCAGTTTCACGTTTCCTACGTAACGATGCATTCCGCGCTGGCGGACCTGGTGCGCGAAGGCTGGTTGGTTCGCCACCAGGGCAAAGGCACCTACGTCGCGGATATCGCCAAATCGCGGGCGCGGCCGAAAACGGTCCGGATCGCCATGGTCCTCCCGCCGCAGAAGG
>JABWAM010000086.1 GCA_013360985.1 Verrucomicrobiia bacterium
TGACTTCGAGTTCGAAGAGGCGGCGGACAAAGTCCGGATTGCTGCGCGAAAGGATGATCTCGGGGCCGTGCCCTTGGTTTTCCACGGCGAGGACGTACGCGCGGAGGCGTTCATTGACCTGATAGTCTTCGGTGCTCACGCGCTCGCGGCTTGGGAGGCGGGCCTCGAAGCGCCCGAGGTCCACGAAGACGTCGCTCTTGTCGAAACGACGCACGGTGCCGCTGACGATCTCGCCGACGCGATCCTTGAACTCGACGAAGATTCGCTCTCGCTCCGCGGAACGCTGGCGTTGAAGGATGGATTGGCGCGCGGTCTGCGCCGCGATTCGCCCAAAGTCACGAACGACCAGCGGACATTCGATCTCGTCGCCCGCCCGCGCGTCGGGCTTGAAACGGCGGGCGCGGAGAACGGGGATTTCGCCCTGAGGATCCTTCACGGACTCGACGACCAGGAGCTTGACGGTGGCGCGGATATCGCCGGTCTTGGGATCGATGACCACGGAGATCCCGCGCGTGGGCTGCTCGCGGCTCTTAAGCGCGGCCGCAACGATGCCGTCTTCGAGCGCCTTGATCATCGTCGCGCGATCAATGCCCTTTTCCCTTTCGTAAAAATCCAGGAGAGAAATAAGTTCGCCATTCATGGTTGGTTCCCCGAAACGAAAAAAGCGGGCTGATGACCCGCTTTCGCATCGGGCGCCGCCGTCTCTGGGGTCTGTAAGAATAGACGGATCGCTTCCATGCTGTCAATGCCGCTGAAATCCTCCCAAATCCTCGCGTCAGGCGTGGAGGAGTCCATCCTCGGTCGAAGAACATGCGACGCCTCCGTCACCTTTTGGACTCACGCCGCGGCCGCGACGCCGCCGCCGCCGGCGCCCTCCCTCGCTTCGCGACCGAGCGGATTTTCTTCAAGCGCGAACCGCGGAAGGGAGGGCGAGGCCGCCGGCCGAGCCGTCGCATCCCTCTTGTGGAGAGTCGGAAATCTCGACACGACCCACCCCTCCGATCCTCCATGGATGATGAGGAGGGGTGCTCTCTGAAAATGGAGCTGATCCGTGGATTTTGGGATCCCCCCAATTCCCGCGGAAGGCGATTGCGCGCGCATCCGCCGCGGAGGAGCGCGCGAGGCATCGAAGGATCGCGAAACTTTCCGACGCCGATTTTTCGGAGGAATCCTTTTTCGTTTCGCGGCGGCGCGGTTTCGTCTTGGATGACGGCGTGATTGCGCTGGTGGACTACGGAATGGGGAACCTGCGCAGCGTCGAGAAGGCGCTCGCGCGGGTCGGGGGCGAGGTCTGCCTGGCGCGCGACCCCGTCGGACTGGAGAGGGCGTCGAAGATCGTGCTGCCTGGAGTCGGGGCCTTCGGGGATTGCGCGCGCAACCTCGCGGCGCAAGGGCTTCTCGCGCCGATCCTCGCCGCGGTTCGCGAAGGGAAACCTTTCCTCGGAATCTGTCTCGGGTACCAGCTTCTCTTCGAGGAGAGCGAGGAAAGTCCCGGCGCGAAAGGCCTCGGGATCTTTCCGGGGCGCGTCGTGCGCTTCCCCGACGGCCCGCTGAAGGTCCCGCAGATCGGTTGGAATCGCGTGGCTTTCTCCCGCCCCGATTGTCCGCTCTTCCGGGGAGTGCCCGATGGAAGCCATTTCTATTTCGTCCATTCCTTTTATCCCGCCCCGCGCGACGCCTCGTTGGCATGCGGACTGACCGATTACGGAGGACGCTTCGCCTCGATGGTCTGGCGGGGGACGGTGTTCGCCTGCCAGTTTCATCCCGAGAAAAGTCAGGCCGTCGGCCTGTGTCTCCTCGAGAACTTCGTCCGATTCTGACGGGCTTCGCGAATGGGAGGGCGCCCGCTTACGCCTCCATCGCGAACATCACCTTGCCGCGGCGTCCGCCGGCCTGAGCCAGCGCGATCGCGGCGCGCGCTTCCCCAAGCGGAAATCGCCGCGCCACCGGGATCTCCAGTTTCCCCGCGCGCATGAGCGCGGCGATCTCTTCGATCATCGCCGCGGCCTTCTCGGGAGGCGCCTCCTGAAACCAGCGCGTCACCCAGAACCCCCGATAGCGCAGGTCCTTGAAGATCATCGGCCCCGCCCCGAGGGAGATCGGGCGGCGGCTCATCCCGCCGTAGGTGACCAGCGTCCCGCCGGACGCCAGAATCCGCGAAAGGCTCCGGGCGCTCTCGCCGCCGACCGCATTCAGCGCGAGAGGGATCGGCGATCCGCCCACGGCCTCCCGCGCGCGCCGCGGGAGGTCTTCGTCTTCGACGAGAACCGCATCGGCGCCGAGCGCCTCGAGCTCGGCGACCCACTCCGGACGGCGCACCAGGTTCAACGTTTTCCAGCCGCGATGCCGGGCGATCTGAATCACGCAGCGACCCACGGCGGAGTTCGCCGCGTTCTGCGCGATCCAATCGCCGGGCAAAAGCGAAACGAAATCTTCCAGCATCCGCCACGCCGTCGGCGGGTTCACCGTCAATCCCGCCGCCTGATCGAGGGTCAAGCCTTCCGGCAACGGACGGAGCCGCGACGCCTTCGCGACAAAATGCTCCCGCCACGTCCCGACGCCGGGCGGAAGACGCACCATCTGCCCGAGGCGCCATCCCTCGACGCCGTCGCCGATCTTTGCGATCACGCCGACGCCTTCGCCGCCGCCGACCGCCGGCGGTTCGCGCGGGATGCCGTAGGTCCCTTCGAGGGTATTCAGGTCCGCCGGATGAATGGGCGCGCGCCGCATCGCGACGAGAGCCTCGCCCGGCCCGGGAGGCGGGATCTCTTCGCGCGCCACCTCGACCACTTCGGAGGGCGCGCCATAGCGGCGATAGACCACGGCGAGCGACGAAAGGCCGGTAAAAATCTGCTCCATTGGCGAGATTGTGCCCGAGATGGCTTGGGGCTACAATCGCGGCGTCCTCTCCGCCATGCCTCGCCTCCTCTCCACCGATTTCGACGGGACCATCTACGATCCTTCCGAGCCGGAGCCCGTCGATCTCGGCCTTCTCGATCACTTCGACACCGCGCGCGCCGACGGCGCACAGTGGGTGATCAACACCGGCCGCCATCTCGAAGACGTTCTGGAGGTCCTCGCCGCGCTGAATCTCGGGGTGGCGCCGGATTTCATCGTCTCGGTCGAGCGCTACATCCATCGGCGGAACCGCCGCGGCTTCGAGGAGCATGCGGTTTGGAACCGCTCCTGCCGGCGAGATCATGACGCCCTCTTCAAGCAAGCGGAAGCCGGCATGGAGCGCCTTCGCCGGCGGATCGCGGACGCGATGCCCGCGACGCTTTCCCGAGACGAGTGGTCGCCGCTCGCGATCATCGCAAAGACTCCCGAAGACGCCGAAACCATCCACCGCTGGGCGTTGGAGGAATCCGAGAACGTCGAGAATCTTTGCATCGTCCGCAACGGCCACTACTTTCGCTTCAGCCACGCGAACTACAGCAAGGGAACCGCTCTCCGCGAGATCGCCGGCCTGCTCGATCTTGGGCCGGAGAGAGTCTTCGCCGCCGGCGATCATTACAACGATCTCCCCATGCTCGAAGGCGTTCATGCCCGGCACGTGGCCGCGCCCTCCAATGCGATCCGTGAAGTCAAACGCGTCGTCCGCCAGGCCGGCGGCCACGTCTCGCGTCATCGCTGCGGACGGGGCGTGCTCGATGCCCTCCAGCGACTTCAAAACCCCTCGAACTCCATACGTAGGAAGTAAGATGACTCGCGACGAGCTTGCCCGGAAGATGGATGTGGCGATTTTACGGCCGGAATCGACCGGCGCCGAGGTGCGTGCGGGATGTCGTCTCGGGATCGCGCATCGGGTCAAATCGGTGATCGTCCTTCCCCGCTGGCTCGACGAGGCGGTGGAAGCCTTGCGCGGCAACAAGGTCCTTCCCTCGGTCGTCATCGGATTTCCTTTTGGCGGGGAAACCGCCTCCACGAAGATCGCCAGCGCGAAGGAGGCCGCGAAACGCGGCGCGCTCGAGCTGGATATGGTCCTTGCGATCGGCGCGCTGCGCGACGGCAGAAAAGACCTCGTTCGCGACGAGATCCACGGGGTGGTTCACGCGGCGAAGGCTGTCAACCCGAAAGCGCTCGTCAAGGTCATCCTCGAGACGTGTCTGCTCGACGACGAGCAAAAGAAGCTCGGGTGCGAACTCGCGGAGAGCGCCGGCGCCGACTTTGTGAAAACCTCGACGGGCTTCGGCGCGCGCGGCGCGACCGTCGAGGATGTGCGTCTCCTGCGCGCCACGGTTTCTCCTCATGTCGGCGTCAAGGCCTCCGGCGGCATCCGCGACTGGGTCTTCGCGCGCGCGCTGATCGCCGCCGGCGCCGACCGCATCGGTTGCTCCGATCCCGCAACGATTCTCGTCGGCGCGCCGAAGTAGGCGGGAAGGGCGCAGCCACGGAATCTCGACGCGGCGGTCGTTCGGAGAGACCGCCGGTTTGCCGGAGAGGACACGCCGCCGAGCGCGCCTTTCGGCGGGAGGGGCGGGCGTTCCGTGAGGCGGAGTAGAAAGAGCAGCACGGGTTGCGGGTTGGAGTTGCCGGGCACGCGATCCTCGGCGAGAATTTCCACGTGGAAGGCGTTCTGGATCTCCTTCTGATCGGGCGCGACGTAGAGGGGGAGTTCGTCGAGCGCAAACACCCAATAGACTTCGCGCTTCGGCGCTGTTTCCATGAGCAGACGGATGCGTTGGATGAGGGCGTCGGCTTCGCCCTTTCCCGCGGAACAGAGATTGAACAACCCGAGTCGCGCGCGGGTGTTGAGGAGCAGGGTGGACGCGCGCCGGCCGATGACGGCGGCATCGGGAGGAATTTTCGACGCGAGCCGTTCGGCGGCGGCGCGCGTCGCATGGGTGCGGCGCAGCAAGGTTGGGTAAGAGCGATTCCAGCAGGGATTGAGGATCGCGGTGGCGAAGAAGAGTTGCGCCGCAAACGCATACCAGAACATCCAGCGCACCTGCCGGCGCCCCGCGAGGAAGATGCCGAACCCGCCCAGCGCGGCGAGTTGGACCAACAACTGATTCAAGGAGGCGCCCGCGCCCGAAGCGGTCGCGAAGACTCCGTAGCTGGAAGAGAACAGCCAGGCGGCGCCGAGCGCGAGCGTCAGGAGAAGGAGCTGATGGCGGAATCCCCCGCGCCAACCGAGGCGCAGGCCCGCGACGAGGAGCAATCCCGCGCCGCCGGCGAGGAGCATGGGCCATGTGGCCGCCCAGGCAATCCGTTGCGGAGTCCGATAGGCGCTGCTGAAGGAGAAGAGGCTTCCGTTGGAGGGGAATCCCGGCGCCTCCCAGTAAAAGAAGAAAAGGGCAAGCCCCACGAGGAGCAGGGCGATCTGAAAGGCGACCGTTCTGAAGCGCGTCCTGAGGAGCGTCTGGCGTCCGTAGACCAGAATCAGCGGCGCGAAGTAGAGCAGCGGCAGGAAGTATCGGGACGGATTTCGCGTTTGGGTCGCCAATCCCGCGACGAAGAGAAGCAAACCCGCGCTCATGGCGACGCGCGGAGAGAGGCGCGCGCCGCCTCGGGTCAAGCTGGCGGCGAGCACCCACGCCGGCAGCAGAAACAGCCAGAACATGAAGGGGCCCAGATGCAGCGCGGTTGTCGCGCGAGGAAAGATCGCCAGGGCTTTGACGACGTTTTCGATCGTGAAGTTTACGATCGCGCCGACTTCGGGAAATTCCTCCGGCCGCAGCGGCACGGAAAGAGCGGGCGCCATGCAGCGTTGCGCCCACAGCTCGCCGCCCGCGAAAACGAGGCCGAACGCCAAGCCGAAGCCGAACGCGGACGCGCGCCGCGCGCGCGGGCGCGCGAAGAGGAGGCCGGCAAAGAGCGGCGCAAAAAGCAGAGCGGAACTCTTCGTCAACATCGCCAAGCCGGCAACCAGTCCGGCCGCCGTGCTTCGCCACGGGCCGCCCCGGGCCAGGAGGGCGCAGGCGACGACCGCTTCCGCGCCGAACATCACATCCGACGATCCCCAGCGTTCGTAGATGAGGCTGAGCGGGTTGCAGGAGATCGCCAGCGTCAGGATGCCCGCCAGCCAAGGCGCCGTGATCCGGCTGGCGAGGAGGTAGGCGGCCAGCCACGCCACGACGGCGGCGCAAACGCTCGGCGCGCGCGAGGCGGTCGAACTAGGACCGACCATCGCGTGAGCCAGGGCGCTGAACCAATGCATGGCGGGGGCGTAACCGAGGGTGCTTGGATAGGCCATTTCGGGGTCGATCCAGCGGCCCGTCAGGTGATAGAGGCGGCCTCCTCCCGTGTATTCTCCTTCGTCTCCGGCGAAAGCGCCGTAAGGCCAAATGCCCGGGCTGCCGACGTCCGCCTCGATCCACGGAAGGCGCAACCACGCGGCGACGAAAACGAGGGCCGCGCCGAAGAGGAGGCGCTGGGTCCGCCGGGGACATGCCCTCCGCCATCTCGCGAGCCAGGGGGAAAAGATCATGCCGTCGAGAGAGGCGTGGCGCGCGCCGTTCAGCGGTAGCGATCGAGATGCGCTCGAAAATATTCGAGGGCGCGGGCAAGCCCCTCCCGCAAACTCACTTTCGGCGTCCAGCCGAGGACGCGGCGAAGTTTGTCGGATGCCGCGTAAAAACTGCCGATATCAATGCGCTGGCGATCCTCCGGGAAAGGGATGAGGCGATAGGCGCCGCCGCCGTTGATCTCCACAAGCAGGCGGGCGAGATCCCGCAGGGAAACGACCTCGCAGCTGCCGAGGTTGTAAACGCCTCCCTCCGTTTCGCGGCAGAGCGCGGTCGCCAGGAGGGCCTCGACCACGTCGTCCACATGATTGAAGTCGCGTTTCTGCGATCCGTCGCCAAACACCTCGATGCAACTCCCCTCGAGGAGTTGGCGCAGCCAGAGGCCGAGAAAGGTCTGGCGGGCGTCTTTGACGCGCATCCGTTCGCCGTAGGTGTTCGTGAGGCGCAGGGAGGTGGCCCGGAGGCCGTAGGCATGATGGTAGAGATGGGCGTACCAATCGGACGCGAGTTTGTGGACGCCGTTGATGTCCACGGGTGAGAGCGGATGCTCCTCGTCCACGGGAAGCTTGATGGGACGGCCATAAACCTGGCGGGTGCTGGTGTTGACGAGGCGGACGCTGGGATTGCGCGCGCGACACGCCTCCAGGAGAAAGAGTTGGCTGCGGCAGTTGATCTCCAAATCAGTGAAGGGATCCCGCATGGAGTCCAGATGGCTGACCTGACCCGCGAGGTTGAAGATGAAGTCTTGGTCTTGCACGAGGTGGCGGATCCCGTGTTCGTCGCGCATGTCGCCGATGTTCACGCGGACGCGTTCCTCGTAGCCCTCGAGGTTGAAGAGGTTGCCGCCGTATTCGGGGATGAGCGAGTCCAGCACCGTGACGCGCGCGGAGAGATCGACGAGGCGGCGGGCAAGCGTGCTTCCGATGAAACCGAGCCCGCCCGTGATGAGGACGCGCGCGCCGCGCAACGCCGTTGCGTCAGGCGTCATATTGAGGGCGGGGCTGCCATCTTGGATTTGCCGACGGCGATCGCTCCCGGAAGAGTCGAAGCCAGAGGCGCAGGAGATGGACCGCCACGCGGCAGAGGTTGGGAAAGTTGAAGAACTGACTCGATCCAAAGAGGCGATGGGAATGGCTGACGGGGACCTCGACGAACCGGCATCCGAGGTCCTGAAGCTTGCGGATGAGTTCCACGCAGATCGTGCCGGTGTCCGACTCCAGCGTGAGGTGATCGAACACCGACCGCCGGATCAACCGGAAATCGCAGTCGACATCGCGCAAGCGGATGCCGAAGGCGAGACGCGCGAAGCGAGAATAGAGCCGGCCGATGACGATCCGATAGAGCGGATCGCAGCGGGCCAGCTTATAGCCGTTGACGACGTCCACGTCCGGTTGGAGCGCGGCGATGAGATCCAGGATTTCCCAAGGATCGTACTGACCGTCGCCGTCCGTATAAAATACCCATTCCTTGCGCGCATGCGAAAAACCCGTGCGCAAGGCGCGCCCATAGCCGAGATTGCGCGGATGATGGACGACTCGGACGCGGGCGGGATGGCGGGCCGCGAGGTCGTCGAGCACCCGTCGGGTTTGGTCGTTGCTTCCGTCGTTCACGACGAGGACTTCGTAATCGTGGGTCACCTGCGACAGAACGTCCAAGGCCGCCGCGACGAGGCCGCCGATGGTGCGCTCATCGTTGTATGCCGGAAAAAAGGCGGTGATCGAAGAAGGTTTCATGCGGACGCTTTGCGCGCGAGCGCCAGGACGCTGAGTCCGAAGGGGAGATCGAAATGCCGCAGCCACGCGCGCTCCGCGCCGAGCAGCAGTTCCAACAGGAAACCGAGCCAACGCGGGGTCTCGCGCACGTCGCTGGCGGGTTTGGACGCCAACAGGCGCTGGAGAGTTCGCCAGGCCAAGGCGGGCGGCAAGATCGCGGCGTTGGCATAACTCACGCGCGCGACATGAAGGCCGACTCCGCGCAGCTTGGCGCGCACTTCGCCGCGCGAATATCGGCGGCGAGTCTTGACGCAGAGGTCATGCGCCCCGCGAAGCGTTTCGTGCGCGGGAAGACGCAGGAGGAGCCAGCCTCCGGGACGAAGCACCCGGGTGAACTCGCGGAGAGCGGCGAGATCGCCTCCCTGCTCTAACTGACACAACACATCGAACGAAGTGACGGCGTCGAAGCTGTTCCGCTGAAACGGCAGGGCGCGCACATCGGCGCGCGCCAGAGGCGCGCGGCCGCCGAGAGCGCGGCATCATCGTCGTACAGCTCGGCGCAGAGCTGAGCGATGGCGGCCCACTGCTCGCCGAGCGACGGCGGTGCGGCGATTGTCTGCCGCAACAGATCGAGTGCCGCAAAGCCATCGCCCTGCTGCGCAGCCTGGCGCGCGCGTTGCACCACCTCGGGATTCTTCACGGCAACTCCGCCCGGACCGCATCGAGCGCCGCGCGCAGCCTGCGGGTCGAGACGGGAAACGACGCCGACGCCCCGACGCTGCGGGTGTGTA
>JABWAM010000087.1 GCA_013360985.1 Verrucomicrobiia bacterium
TACCGGATTCCGCCCTTGCTTGCAACGAAGGATTCCGTCATGCCCTCCAGACGAACCCAGGCGTTCCTGCCTGTGCATCCACTGCATCCGCTCCATTCCAGACCGGAATGTCTGCGGCGCCGTGAGAGCGGATGGACCGGCTCTCCGGGCTGACGAAGGAGGAAAGCCGTCTCGACGCGGGGGGATTTCATGGCGGGTTTGCCTGGGATTGCCAGGGTTCCGTTGATGCACCGGGCACGGCTCGCTTGGGAACGGCGCCGGGCGGCGGCGTTGTTCGGGGCGCAGCCGTGCGGTAAGACGACGCCGGCCATGGCGCACGACATCATGGATCGTCGCAACGAGAAGTGAACCGTCCGCGTTATCCGTTCCGCTCGCCGATCTGAGCAAGGCGGAAGGCGTTCGCCTCCTCGAGGGCGGAGGCGTCAGATCAAGCCCAGTTTGCGGAAGACCTGACGATTGTGGCGGAAGTGCGCGGAGTCGTCGAAGCAGCGGTCGAGCTCGCGCGCGTCGAGCAGCCCGCGGAAGCGCGGTTCGCGGGAGAGGTGTTCGCGGAAGTCGGCCGGGCCTGGGTCGTTCCAGGCCGCCATCGCGGCGCGCTGCACGATTTCGTACGCCTCCTTGCGCGGAAGCCCCCGGCGCGTCAGCGCGAGGAGGACCTGCTGGGAATGATGGAGCCCTTTCGAGCGCGCCATGTTCCGGCGCATGTTTTCGGGATAAACTTTCATTTCCGCCACGAGACGGGTGAGGTCGGCGAGCATGAAGTCGAGGAGGATGCAGGAATCGGGGAGGATCACGCGTTCGACGCTCGAATGCGAGATGTCGCGTTCGTGCCAGAGTGGGACGTTTTCGAGCGCGGCGACGAGGTTGCCCCGCAGGAGGCGCGCCTGGCCGGTGAGGCGTTCGGCGGTGATCGGGTTGCGTTTGTGCGGCATGGCGCTGGAGCCTTTCTGGCGCGCGGCGAAACGTTCCTCGATTTCGAGCACCTCGGTGCGCTGCAGGTGCCGAAACTCGATCGCCCAGCGTTCGATCGAGGCGCCCGCGATCGCGAGCGCCGCCATGAACGCGGCGTGACGATCGCGTTGGACGACCTGTGTGGCGAGCGTGGCGGCGCGCAGGCCCAGGCGGCGGCAGACCCAGGCCTCGACGCGCGGGTCGAAGTGCGCGCGCGTGCCGACTGCGCCGGAGAGTTTGCCCACGGAAATCTCCTCGCGGGCGCGGAGGAGGCGCTCGCGGGCGCGCCCGAACTCGTCGTACATCAGCGCCATCTTGAGCCCGAAGGTGATCGGCTCGGCGTGGACGCCGTGGCTGCGTCCCATCATCGGCGTCGCGCGGTGTTTGCGCGCCTGTTTCGCGATCGCGCGACGGAGTTCGTCGAGCCCGCGGAGAAGACGGTCGGCGCTCTGCCGCAGTTGCAGGGCGAGCGCGGTGTCGAGGATGTCGCTCGAGGTAAGCCCCTGGTGCACGTGGCGCGCGGGCGTTTTCCCGATGCGTTCGGCGACGTTTTCGAGGAAGGCGATCACGTCGTGATGGGTGCGCCTCTCGATTTGGCGGCAGCGCGCGACGGAGAAACCCGCCCGACGGCGGATGATCGCCAGGTCGCGGGCGGGGATCTCGTCGAGGATCGCGTGGCGTCCTTCGCAGGCCAACACCTCGATGCGGAGCCAGATGGCGAGCTTGTTTTCTTCGGTCCAGATGGCGGCCATTTCCGGCCGCGTGTAGCGCGCGATCACGCGGAGAACCTACGGCCGCGTGCGGCGGACATCAACGCCAAAGGCGCCGGATTCTGCTGGTCAACCGCGCGTCCAATCCCGTATGAGCGGCCCATGTCACGCTTCCTCTTTCAAGACGGGCAAACCGTTCTTTTCATCGGCGACAGCATCACGGATTGCGGACGCCGCGGCGCGCAGGCGCCGCTCGGCGACGGCTACGTGAAGTTGGCGGCGGACCTCATCACGGCGCGTTATCCCGAACGCGCGATCCGTTACCTCAACAAAGGCATCGGCGGGAACACCGTCGTCAACCTGCGCGACCGCTGGGAGGACGACGCGCTGCGGCATCGGCCCGATTGGCTCTCGATCAAGATCGGCATCAACGATCTCCATCGGACGTTGCGCGGCGATCCGGATCCCATCCCGCCGGCGCGTTTCGAGGAGAACTATCGGGAAATTCTCGAGCGCGCGCGAAAGGCCGCGCGTTGCCGCCTGATCCTGGTGGATCCCTTCTACCTCAGCCGCGATCGGGCGTCCGGCTCCTGGCGCAGGCAGGTGCTGGACGCCTTGCCGCCCTATCTCCGCGTCGTGGCGCGGCTCGCGCGCGAGTATCGGGCGATCCACGTCAAAACGCACGACGCCTTTCAGCGTCAGCTCCGGTATCGCGAGGCGGACCGCTTTTGCCCCGAGCCGGTGCATCCCTTGGTCAGCGGGCATCTCGTGATCGCCCACGCATTCCTCCGCGCCGTGGGTTGGTAAGCGCGTGTCCGTCAATTAAGAAGCGCGCGCCCTCCTGATTTCCGGGCGCGCTCTCAGCTCTCAGGCCGCGCGCAAGGCGCCGCCGCGGACCCAAATCCACGGATCAACTCAATTTTCAGAGAGCAACCCTCCTCATCATCCATGGAGGATCGGAGGGGTGGGTCGTGTCGAGATTTCAGACTCCCCACGAGAAGGATGCGACGGCTCGGTCGGCGGCCTCGCCCTCCCTTTCCACATCCCGTGCTTGAGGGAAATCCACTCAATCGCGAAGCGAGGTAGGGCGAGGCCGCCGGCCGAGCCGCCCAGCCTCGAACTTTTTCGGGGCCGGCGGCGCCGCAGCCGCGGCTTGCAGCCCCAAATGTTGCGAGGGCGTCGCATGTGTCTCGACCGAGGATGGACTCCTCCACGCTTGACGCGGGGATTTGGGGCGGAGGAAGGGCGCGCGGAGGCCGGAGGCGCTCAGCGGCGCCAGGCGGTCTCGCGCGGGCGGGCGTAGAGCATGACCCAAAAGCCCATCGCCATCAGCGTCAGAATCGCGCCGATCGCCAGGCGGTACGCCTTGCGTTCGCCGAAGATCGGTTCGAACCGCGTAAAGGTGAGCCCCCAGGCGAGCGGGCCGATGACCGCAGCGCAGCGCCCGACGAAGCCGAAGATCGCAAACATCTGGCCGCGTTCCTCGGGATGACAGATCTCCAGGAGATGGGCGCGCATGACCGTCCACATCCCGCCGAAGCAGAGGCCGAAGAGCGGTCCCGTGAACCAGAAGAGGCGACGTTGCACGCTGAACATCGCGAGGACGAGCGCGAGCATCCAGAGCGCGAGGATCCAGAGCATCGCGCGGTAGTGGCTGGTCTTGTCGGAGATATGGCCGACCAGCGGCGCGCCGAAGATTGCGGAGACCGTCGAGACGACGATGAAGAGGTTGACCTCCGAAAGCGTGAGGCGGAAGAGGACGTTCCCTTTCCACGCGAGCGGGAAATCGAAGCCGCGCGCGGGATCCAGGCCGACGAGCGTCTGGCAGTAGAGCGCGAGGTTGGCTTTCACCGTCTCGACCGCGTCGAGGCAGAGGAGGCAGGCGAGGAAAAAGAGCATCATCTCGCGGTGGCCGCTCACCCGCCGGAGGGTCGTGAGGAAGGCGCGGCAACTGTTTCCAAGGCTTTGGCGGAGGTTGAGCCGAACCAACCCTGGCCGTTCCCTCACGAAGAAGAGGAGCGGCAGCGCGAAGGCGAAGACCAGCGCCGCCGTCAGCGGAAAGATCGGACGGTAGATATGAACGTCCGGCTGCGCGTTCACCACGCGTTCCGAGAGCACGAGCCCGAGGATCGTGCCGAGATACCCGAGGGAGACCCCGATGCCCGAGACGCGCGCGCGATGGCGCGCGTCGGAGACGTCGCTCAGCATCGCGTTGTAAAAGACGAAGGCCGCCTGGCATCCGACGTTCGCCAGGGCGAAGAGCGCCAGGGCGGCCGTGAGCGAGGAGGTCACGAAATGGAGCGCCGCGCAGGCGCCGGCGCAGACGCAGGTGAAGAAGAGCACGAAGATCCGACGGCGCCCGAGTTCGTCGCTGATCGGGGCGAGGAGCACCTGGAGAAGGCCGCTCGCGAGCATCGAGGCGCTCAGGGTGACGTTGAACGAGAAGACCGACCCGCCGAGCTGCTGGATGATCCACGGACCGAAGTAACGGCTGATCACCAGCGTCGAAAAAATCGTCAGCCCGCAGTCGTAGAGCCCCCACGCGAGCACGCGGAGGTTCAACCAGCGCGGGCCGCGGGGTTCGATCCACTCCATGACGTGACAGAAAACCTGAAGCCCCGCGGAGCGACAAGCCGAAAAGCGGGAGGCGCGCGCGCGCGCGCCAGCGGGGCGGCTGCGCTGGGCGAGAGAGCGGATAGCCTTTTCTTGAAACGTCGTGAGGAGAAGGGCGAGGCCGACAGTCTCGCCGCGAAGGTCGGGGGTTTTCCGGATGTTTTGCGCGCGAGACGCGGCTGGGGCACAATGCCCGCGTGGCCATGACCGGCATTTTCTTCGCGGCGCGCGGATTGCGAAAATACCTGCGCGTGATGGAGATCGGGTTTCAGAACACGCTCGTCTACCGCTGGAACTTCCTCCTCCGGGTCTGCTTCAGCTTGATCCCGCTCATGGGGACCTTCTTCTTTTGGGGGGCGGCGATCCAGGAGGGCGGAGGAGAAATCGGCGGATACGGCTTTCGCACGATGATCTCCTATTTCCTCGGGTTGATGCTCCTCGATCTTCTCGCGTCGCCGACGGAGGACGATTTCCAGATCGCCGCGGAAATCCGCGACGGCCTGATCAACCAGTTTCTCCTGAAGCCGGTGGATTATCTCGCCTACCGCTTCAGCATGTTCTGGGCGTATCGCGTGATCTACGCGGGCACCGCGCTGCTCCCCGTGCTTGCCGTGATTTGGTTTTTGCGCGCGCACTTCACGATGCCGGAGACGTGGGGGGTGGCGCTGCTCAGCCTGGCGGCCGTCTTTCTTTCTGCGATCCTCCAGTTCCTCATCGCGTTCTCGTCCGCCCTGCTCGCCTTCTGGGTGCTCGAAGTTTCCGCGCCGATTTTCATCATCTATTCGTTCGAGTTCCTCGCCGGCGGACACGTCTTCCCGCTCGATCTGCTTCCGACGTGGGCATACCGCCTGATGATGCTGACGCCGTTCCCTTACGAATACTGGTTCCCGCTCGGGGTATTCCTCGGGCGTTTCTCTCCCGAGGAGGTCGTGCGCGGGTTCGCGATGCAAACGCTCTGGTGCCTCGCGATGTGGCTCCTCGCCCGGTGGATCTGGTCCCGGGGCATCCGCGGCTACACCGCCGTGGGCGGATGACGCCTCCGAAATCCGCCCGTCCACGAGCCCCTTTGCAAACCGACGCCCCGTGAGCTCCCTGTCGCGCCATCTCCGTCTCGCCCTCGCGCTCTTTCGTTACTCGCTTGCGCGCGAGATGATGTTCAAAGCGAACTTTCTCCTCTGGATTCTCGTCGAGATCGCGTGGCTGAGTCTTCAACTCGCCCTGGTGGGCGTGATCTTTTCGCACGTCACCGAGGTGGCCGGGTGGACGAAATACGAGATGGTCCTGCTCATCGGGACGAGCCACCTCGTGCAGCAGCTCTTTCAGGTCGTCTTCCTCATCAATCTCATCGAGCTGCCCGAAAACGTGCGCACGGGGAAACTGGACTTCGCCCTCCTCCAGCCGGCGAGCCCGCAGTTCCTCGCCTCCGTCCGAAAGTACGATCCCGGTTCGGTGGTCAACTGCGCGATCGGCGTCGCCTTCATCGCCTGGGCCGCATGGAAGCTCGGACTTCATCCGGCGGCCTGGCAGGTGGGGCTCTTCCTCGGGATGGTGATCAACGGGGTCTTCATTCATTACGCGCTGATGCTCATGATCGTCACGCTCGCCTTCTGGATCGTCCGCGCGCAGGGCCTCGTCTACGGCTATTACAACCTCTTCAACCTGACGCGGATGCCGCGCGAGGCCTTCCGCGGCGTCGCGCGCCTCCTGTTCACCTGGGTGCTCCCGATGCTGGTGGTCGCGAACTTTCCCGCCCAGGTCCTCGCGCGCGGCGTGATCGGGCCCGGCGCGCCGCTCATCTTCCTGCTGACCCTCCTCCTCCTCGCCGCCGCGCGGGCGTGGTTCCGTTTCGGCCTCCGCTTCTACACCAGCGCCAGTTCGTAGCGCCTTCGGAAAGAGGAGTTGGCGCGCGTCCCGCGAATGCTGCATGCTCGGGCTTGATGAACGCAAACCGGCGATCCGCATCGCGTTGGGCGAAATGAAACGCGCCCGCCCGCATGACTGCGGCGCGATCGCCGCGGCCCTTCAGCCTTACGTGGATCGCGGCGAGATGGCGGGCGCCGTCCTCCTCGTCGCCGACCGGGATCGCGTGCTGAACGCGACCGCCGTGGGCTGGGCCGATCTCGCGCGGAAACGGCCGATGACAGCCGACGCCCTCTTCTGGATCGCCTCGATCACCAAACCGATCACGAGCGCGGCCCTGATGATGCTCGTGGACGAAGGACGCGTCCGCGTCTGCGATCCAGTCGAGAGATATCTTCCCGAGTTCGCCGACCTTCGCGTCGTCGCCAAACGAACCTGGGCGCGGACGGTGCTCGTGAGACCGCGGCGGAAGCCAACGCTCCAACATCTCTTGACGCATACGAGCGGGATGCCGATGACCTCGCCTCTGGAGAAACCGACCCTCGACCTCCTCCCGCTCGAAGTCGCGGCGCGCAGTCACGCGATGCATCCGCTCCTCTTCCATCCGGGGCGCCGCTACGCGTATTCCAACGCGGGGATCAACACCGTGGGCCGCGTGATGGAGGTCGTCAGCGGCCTCGCTTACGACGAGTTCCTGAGCCGCCGCCTCTTTCGCCCGCTCGGGATGCGCGACACGACATTCGTTCCATCCGCCCTCCAGATCGCGCGCCTCGCGCGTCCGCATGGCCCCAACGCGGCGAAGACCCGCCTCGTCGGCAAGCCGATCCCCTACCTGAAAAGTCCGTTGGACGACCCGTCGCGCCAGCCGGTTCCCGGCGGCGGATTGTTTTCCACCGCCCGCGACCTCGCGCGCTTCGCGCAGATGATCCTCCGCGGCGGAACCTGGAAGGGGCGTCGCTATCTTTCGCGCCAGGCGGTCCGACGGATGACGCGCCGCCACACCCCGCGGACCTTCGAAAAAGGCTACGGATGGGGTTGGACGGTCGAGCCTCATGCGTTCGGCCACAGCGGCGCATTCGGATCGAAGATGTTTCTCCATCCGAAGCACGGGTTGATCACGATTTTCCTCGTGCAACAGGAGGGTTGGCTCGGCGCGGGCGAGGAAGCGCACGAAACCTTCCGGGAGACCGCGATTCGGGCGTATGGCTCGCGAAGAGCGCGCGGATCGTCTAGCCTCCTCTCGCCATGAAACTGAACGACCTCATTGCGATCCTCCAGATGGCGATCGGCCCGGTGATCCTCATCTCGGGCGTCGGCCTGCTTCTCCTCTCGATGACGAATCGTCTCGGGAGGGTGATCGACCGTTCGCGGATTCTCTCCGAAGCGCGCCAGAAGACGGCCGGTCAACCCCAGGGACATCTCCTCTCCCAGCTCGGCATCCTCCAGCGGCGGGCCCGCCTGATCCGCCTTTCGATCGGCCTGGCGACCTTCAGCCTCCTCATGGCGGCGATCCTCGTGATCGCGCTGTTCCTCGCCGCGCTCTTCCAACTCGAAATCGGTCTGGCGGTCGCCTGCTCGTTCGTGGTCTGCATGGGTTCCCTCGTGGGATCCCTCGTCGTCTTCCTGCGCGACATCAACCTCGCCCTCGAAGCGCTGAAGCTCGACATCGAAGGGCGGGAATAGGCGCGTCCCCGGCTTCGCATGTCCGCGCGCATCCTCGTCCTCGGCTACGGCAACCCCGACCGCAACGACGACGGCGCGGGATGGGCGGTCGTCGCCGCCTTGCGCGCCGATCCGCCGCCGGGCGTCGCGTTGGAGACCGCGCAACAGCTCGAAGTCGAGATGGCCGAGCGGATCGCGGAACTGGATTGCGCGGTGTTCGTGGACGCCGCGACGCCCGATCTCCCCGAGCCGCTCGTCGTCGAGGAGATCTCCGCGGCCTGGCGTCCGCGCCGGCCAGCAGGCGCCGGGTCGGAGAGATTGCGCTTGACGCGATCGAGCAACGCGAAGAGCTGCTCGCGTTCCCGGGCATCGAGCCCGCGGAGCGCGCGCTCCTGGGTGCCGCGGCCGAGGGCAAAGAGCTTCGAGACGATGCCTCTGGAATGCGCCGTCAGGTGAAGCGCGACCGCCCGGCGATCGCGCGGATCGGCGCGCCGCTCGACGAGACCGTCGGCCTCGAGCCGGTCGATCGCCCGCCCGAGGGTGATCGGCTGGATATTGAGCGCCCGGGCGAGGGCGATCTGGGTGCAGCCCTCCATCTTTGCGAGCAGCACCAGTGCCCGCCAGCGCGCCTGCGTGAGCTTGAGTGCACGCGCGCGCAGGCTGAAATCCTCGCGCAGCAGGCGCGCGACGTCGTGGATGAGAAAGCCGAGCCCGGGCTGAGTCATTTTAATAAGTAAAGCTTACTATATGCATGGGATATTAGCAGCATGGCTGGGAAGATTTCAACGCGGAGAGGAGGATTTCAACGCAAAGACGCAAAGGCGCAAAGCAAAGACCCAGAGGAATCCTGTTTCTGAAGAAATCAGAATTCTTCTCTTTGCATGCTTTGCGAACTTGGCGTCTTTGCGTTTTGAATCTTCCTCTTACAGCAGCGGCACGAGCAGCAGCGCCACGATGTTGATGATCTTGATGAGCGGGTTGATGGCCGGCCCGGCGGTGTCCTTGTAGGGGTCACCCACGGTGTCGCCGGTGACCGCCGCCTTGTGGCTCTCGGATCCCTTGCCGCCGAAGTGGCCTTCCTCGATGTACTTCTTGGCGTTGTCCCAGGCGCCACCGCC
>JABWAM010000088.1 GCA_013360985.1 Verrucomicrobiia bacterium
GACGAACCCCCCGTCGGCCCCGGATTCCGCCCAGGCCTCCTCGGCGCCGGACGGCCCCTCCGCTTCCACCGCGGCCCCCGCCAGGGGGGCGCCGTCGGGGTCCAGCACCCGGCCGGCGATCGCGAGCCCCGGCTCGAGGCGCACCACCACCCCCGCCACGCCCGGCATCACCTCCCGCGCCTCCCCGAAGAGCCCCTTCTCCTCCCAGGTCGCCAGGAGGTCCTGGGGCACCCCGACCTCCAGGGCCTGCGTGGTGAAGGAGCCGTCCGCCCCGACCTCGACCCAGGCCTCCTCCCCCCCGCGCGAGGGCCGCACCACGACCTCGGCGTCCTCGGAGGGATCGACCCCGGGGGGGAACTGGAGGCGCCCGCGGATCGGCTTCCCCCGCGGGAGGGGCACGACGAGGTCCGTCGTCCCCGCCTCGGCGGCGACGGTGCGGGCCGCGTGGACCGCCCCCTCCTCCCCCCAGCCCATGGGGCCGACGGTGACCGTGACCCGGCCGGGGGGGAGCCCCTCGCGGCGGAAGGAGCCGTCCGCCCCGAGGTTCTCCCAGTGGGTGTTCCCGTCCTTCCCCGTCGTCCGCACCATGAGGCCGGTCGTGTCGAGGGGGCTCCCGTCGGCGGCGACGGCGCGGCCCGCGAGGACGAGCCCCCGGACCACCTCGATCACCACCTCCTTCCCGCCCGCGGGGATCCGGCGGACCGTCTTCGCCACCCACCGCTGGGACGGATCGGAGAGGGCGACGTCGTAGCTGCCGGCGGGGAGGCCGTCGAAGAGGAAGGTGCCGTCCGGACCCGTCGTCGTCATCCCGTCCTCGGGCTCGGGGCCCTCCACCCTGCGGGCGGAGAGGCCCACCGTCAGCCCGGGCACTGGGATCGTGGACCCCTCCTCCACCGCCCGCCCGCGGAGGGAGACCCCGGGAAGGAGGGAGAGGGCGACCTGGAGGTCCCCCGCCTCCGCCTTCGCCTCCCCGGGGGCGAAGCCCTTCGCGCGGGCGAGCACCGCGATCTCGCGGAGCGCCACCCCCGCCCTCCGCCATTCTTCGACCTTCTCCACGAGGGCGCGCAACTCTTGTTCGGAATCTTCGGCGGACGACATCTCGATTCGTCCTTCGACGCCGAGAAGTCCCGGCTCGGGAAACGGCTCGCGGCTGGGCACATGGACGCGACGCAGGGCGTTGCTCGCCTCGACCAAGGCGGGGGCGCACCGGTAGTTGATCTTCAAGGCGAGGCGCCGGGGCGAAAACTCCGCCGCGAACGCCTCGATCACTTGCCGCGGCTGGGCGAAGCGCCACTCGAAAATCGTTTGATGCGTGTCGCCGAACATCTTTACGCAGCGGCTCTTCTCGCCCAAGAGCGCGATCACGCGGTACTCGGCGAGGTTGATGTCTTGCGCTTCATCCACGAGGATCCACGCGAAGCGCGTCCGCCAACGCTCTCGGGCCGTGCGATCGGCGCGGAGGACGCGCCACGCGCGCGCGATGAGGCCCGTAAAGTCCACTGTTCCGTCCCGGTACATCGCGTCGCGATACATGAGAAACTCGTCAGGAACGCTCCCGCGCTCCTCCCCGGTCAAGAATCGAAAGACAAACTTTTCGTACGCGCCGAGCGCGGCGCGACGGTCGTCGTCGTATTTCTCGGAACGATCGCGGCGCGAAATGAACTGCCAAAGGAGTTCGGCGGATTCGTCTTCGTCGAGGATACCGAAGTCGGGCGGTAGACCTGCGAGGGCGCATTCCTCGCGAAGCAGACGCGCGCAAAGGCCGTGGAGGTTGAAAAGCGCTACGCGATGGCTGTCCTCGGGCAGCGCCTCCGCCAAAGCGCGGCGCATCGCCTCGGCGGCGCGGTTGGTGAAGGTCAGGCCGAGGATCTTCTCCGGCGCGATCCCATCGGTCATCGCGCGGGCAACCGCGGCGGCGGCGGTGCGCGTCTTGCCGGTGCCCATTGGCGAGAGGACGAGCAGCGATTCGCGAACCGCCTCGACCACCGCGCGCTGTTCGTCGTTCGGGAACACGCCGTCTCTATGCCGATGGAAGGCCGCGCGCTCAAGCCCGCACCCCGACGCCCCGAGACCGCTCACGCCGTGCCCGTCCCTTCCGCGCATCGCGCGGATCAGGGATCGAACAGAGGTCGGTTCCATCCATCCCATCTTGTCGTCCGGCACAAGTCTCGGCTGAGGTTGGGTGACCCCAGAGCGCCGCGCCTTAAACCCCAACCGCTTTTCGACGGTCGGCTCACATCGGACGCAGTTGACGCGCCGCCCCGCCACCGCCAAGCTGCTGCGCGCACGAAGTGAACGAGCCGACCACGAAACTGCCCTCGGGAATCGCCCATGCCTACTGGTTCCAGGCCTTCAACGCGATTTCGTGGCAAACCTGCACCGGCAGCCCGCTGATTCTTTTCGCGCGCGCCCTGGGCGCCTCGGCGACCGCTCTGGGGGTGCTCGTCGGCTTGGCGCCCGCGCTCACGATCATGCAGATCCCCGCCTCCCGCTACGCGGCGGACTACGGCTACAAACGCGTCATGCTCACGGGCTGGTCGGCGCGCGTGGGCGTCCTCGGCTTGCTCTGCCTGCTCCCGCTCGGCGCGCGTGTCTTGCCCCACGATGCGGTCGTCACCCTGCTTTTGGCGGTCATGTTTTCCTTCTGTCTGCTGCGCGGCTTGGCGACCTGCGCCTGGATGCCATGGATGACCTCCATCGTGCCGGAACGCGTGCGGGGACTCTATCTGAGCCGCGATCGGACCTTCATCAACCTCGCAAGCGTCATCGCGCTTTTCGCTTCGGGCGGTCTGATGACCGAACACGCGAGCATGACGGGCTTCGCCCTGGTTTTTTTCCTCGGGTTCGCCGGCGGCGCGGTGAGCCTCGCGTTCCTCCGGCGGATCCCCGAGCCGCTTTCCACGACGCCGCGCGCGGCGCCGGCCGAAACGGCGGACTGGCGAAAGATCCTCCGCGACGGTCCTTTCCTGCGGCTGCTCGCCTTCAGCGCGGTGGTCCAACTCTCTCTCTCCGCCCATGCCACTTTCGTCCTCGTCTTTCTCCGCGAAGAGGTCGGCTTCGGCGACGGCACGATTCTCTGGATCGGAGCGGGCGCCAACCTCTTCGGAATGCTCGGGCTCCACATGCTCGGCCGTCATGCCGACCGCATCGGAAGCCGCCCCTACCTCGGCCTCGTGCTCGCCTGGTGGGCGGTCGCGATCCCCGCGTGGTTCCTCATCGCCATCGGCGCCTTCGAGTCCGCCGGCAAGATCGCCATCGGCCTCATGATCATGGGAGGCTACGTCGGCGGATGTTACGAGCTCGCCCTCACGCGCCTCTTGATGAACACCGTGGCGAGCCGGCCGGGACCGGCGCGCTATTTCGCGCTTTACGCGGTCGTCGTCAGCATCATCATCGCCACGGTGCCGGTCGCTTGGGGCATCGGCCTCGACGCCCTGCGAAACTTTCATGCTCAAGCGTTCGGCTTCCAATGGAACCGTTACGCCATCCTTTTCGCCGCCGAGTCTCTTTCGTTGTTCGGCATCTTCCTGGTCCTCTTGCGCGTGCGAGAATCCCGCGGGGAATCCCCCGCCTACATGGTCCAACAAATCTTCGTCGGCATGCCCTCGCGCGGCATCTCGTATCTCATGCAGATGTTCCGGTGATCCGGCCCGCCCCAAGGCCCACGGTGAAACCCCGCGCGCGAAGAGGAATCTTTGTCGTCAGGCGTGGCCCGCGCGGAGGCGCGGAAAACGCGGGGCGCTCCCCACATCCGGCCCCGCCGCGGCGTCGTCGGCGACCGTTGGCCTGCGCCACAACACGCCCCGCCCGCATCCACGCCCTCGCTTCGCGCGCTGGACGAAGGCATACTCCCCTTTTCTCCTTGCTTCTCCCATGACTCTGCCGGCCACGATCTTCCTCGCCCTCCGCTATCTGAGGCCGCAAAAAACCTTCGTCTCCGTGATCACCGTGATCTCCGTGATCGGCGTCACGCTCGGCGTCATGGTCCTGATCCTCGTCATCTCCGTGATGACGGGCTTCGATCTCGAGCTGCGGCAAAAAGTCCTCGGGCTCAACTCGCACCTCACGATCACCGGCTTCGGACCGCTTGAGAACTGGGAGACGATCAAAAAACGCGTGGATGCGCGTCCGGGCGTCGAGGGCTGCGCGCCATTCATCGTCGGCCCCGTGCTCGCAAAACACCGCGGCCGCGTCTTTACGCCCTATCTGAAGGGCGTGGACCCCAACCTCGAAGGACGGGTCAGCCGTCTCCCGGAATACGTCGTCGAGGGCGCGTTCGATCTCTCGAAGGACCAGGTGCTCGTCGGACGCGAAATGGCCCGACGGCAGGGCATCTTCGTCGGCGACCGCCTCATCGTGTACTCGCCGCGAAGCTTCGAGACGAACCGGGTGGCTCAACTCCCCTCCTCCATGGCCGTGAGCGGGATCTTCGAAAGCGGGATGTTCGAGTACGATTACGGATTCATCTACTGCTCCTTGGAAGCCGCCCAAGACCTCTATGACCTCGGCGACGCCGTTCATGGGCTGGCGGTGATGAGCCACGGGCTCGAACAGGTCGAGTCCGTCCAACGCGACCTGAACAAGACCCTGCAGCCGCCGCTTCGCGCCAATACCTGGATGGAACTCAACCGCCGCCTCTTCGCCGCAGTCGCCGTCGAGAAAAACGTCATGTTTTTCATCCTCTTCTTCATCATCATCGTGGCCGCCTTCGGAATCATGAGCACGCTGATCACCGTGACCGTTCAAAAACATCGCGAAATCGGCATCTTGAAAGCGCTCGGAGCGACTCCGAGGGAAGTTCTCCAAGTCTTCCTTGCCCAGGGCATCGCTGTCGGCATTCTCGGGACGGGACTCGGCCTCACGTTAGGATTAAGCTTGCTTCATTATCGAAATGAATTTCTTGATTTTCTCAGGAAAACGACAGGCTTTGAGCTCTTTCCGCGAGAGGTCTATCACTTTGATCAACTCCCTGCGGCCACAAGCTTGCGCGATGTGATCCTCATTTGCGGCGGCGCCTTGGTGATCTGCGCGCTGGCAGGTCTTCTGCCCGCTTGGCGCGCAGCGGCGTTAAAACCTTCCCGCGCCATGCGGGAACTCTAACCTGCATCTTTTGCAACTTCCCGGTTGCAAAAGATCCGGAGAAGCCCGCTCAGCGCGTCTTCCTGGCTTCCCCGGAAACGCACGGCGCCTCCATTACCCGGCGTCTGGAGTCGGACTACGATCTCCAACTCATCCAAAATATAAAAAGCAATAATAATATTTTTCATTTATTCGATTGACAGATTCAAGCGCATCCGTAGAATCCCACGCTTTAAGATGAAAAATCGAGTTCCAAACTACGTCTGTATCTTATTGATGCTCTGCATCTTAGGACTACAGGAGTGCGTTGCGTCTCGGGCGGAGAGAAGCCTTGAACAGACCTTGGAGCGGGAGTCGAGGCTGCTCGAAGCCATCCAAAAAGCTCCTGTCCATCAAAACATTCGAACAACCGTGTTCTGGGTTGGAGAGCGCGCAAAACCCAAATCGGGCTGGTCGAGCAACTTCGCCAGCGCTTGGGATCGTCAATGGAAACAAAGCTATGGAGGTCTGGACAGCCCCGTCAATCGAAAGGGCTACTTCCCTGCCAAGTTTTCTCCCAAACAGAATCCGTTCTACGTTGCGTTGCCCTTCAACGACATCAGCAACCCCGATTACCTCGAAATTTGCCCGCTTCTGAAGTATTTCAGAATCAAGAAGAATTCCGAAACGAAATCGGTATGCAAAAACCAGTGGATCGAAATTCGTCTCGGAGATCGCACCTGCTATGCCCAGTGGCAGGATGTCGGGCCAGTTTTTACCGACGATTATCATTACGTCTTCCATGGACGCCGGCCCCGGGCGCATGCTCAAGACATGGCGGGTTTGGACGTCTCCCCCGCCGTTCGCGATTACCTGAGATTTCGCGGCGTCACCCACACCTCGTGGCGTTTCGTCGTCGAGGAGGATGTGCCGCGGGGGCCGTGGTTTAAGATCGTCACCAGAATTTAGCGAACGTCCGAAAACAAGGGCGATCCACGCGAGAGACGGTTGGACGCAGAAAATGCCCGTTCTGGGGAGGTCCTGGGGAATGCTGTTGACGAAACTGCCGTGAAACCGCAGATTGGCCTCGGAGTCACTGTGCGCGATGCCGGAACCCGAACAGAAGCAGGCGACGAGCGAACCGTCTGAAAGCAGTTCACCCCTGCTCCGCAAATCCTCTCTTTACCGGGAGTATCTCGCCGAGCGGGAGGAGATTCTGCGCCACAAGTGGATCGAGAGCGAGAAGGTCGGCCACGACATCGGCTTCGAACGGGCGCTGCTCGACTGGATCGTCAAGCACCGGGCCGGGTGGCGCAAAGAACGCCGTCGGCCTTCCTCGTGACGCATCCGTCGGCCGCGATGACAACCGTGCTGAACGCCTCGGCGATGCAACGCGCCCTGGCGCGCATGGCCCACGAGATCCTCGAACGCAACGAGGATGCCGATCAGTTGGTCCTGATCGGATTGCAAACCCGCGGCGTCTTTCTGGCGCGCCGTCTCGCGGAGCGACTCTCGCAGACAACCGGGGTTCCCGTGCCGACCGGCGTCCTCGACATCTCAATGCACCGCGACGATCTCGGCCTTCGTGGAGCGGCGCCCGAGGTGAAGGCGACGCACATCTCCTTCCCCATAGATGGAAAGACCGTGGTCCTCGTGGATGACGTGCTGTTTACGGGGCGAAGCGTCCGCGCCGCAATGGACGCCCTGATGGATCTCGGGCGCCCGCGCCGCATCCAACTCGCCGTGTTGGTGGACCGCGGCCACTGGGAACTCCCGATTCGCGCCGATTACATCGGAAAAGCGACGCCGACCGCGCGCGACGAGCGGATCAAAGTCAAAATGGCGGAAGAGGACGGCGTGGACGAAGTGAGCATGGTTCGGAGTCCGGCATGAGTTGGACGCGCCGACACCTTCTGACCATTGAGGAGCTTTCTCCCGAGGAGATCGTGACCCTCCTCGATACCGCCGCCTCTTTCAAGGAAGTCGGCACGCGCACGATCAAGAAGGTCCCCGCCCTCCGCGGCAAGACGGTTGCCAGCCTGTTCATGGAACCGAGCACGCGGACGCGCATCTCCTTCGAGCTTGCCGCCAAGCGGCTTTCCGCGGACACGATCAGCGTCACCGCTCAATCCTCGAGCATCACCAAGGGCGAATCTCTGAAGGACACCGCGAAGAACATCGAAGCGCTCAACACCGACTTCGTCGTTCTGCGTCATTCCGCGGCGGGGGCCGCCCGTTTCCTCGCCGACCGCCTCGACGCAGGCATCCTCAACGCGGGCGACGGCGCCCACGAGCACCCCACCCAGGCCCTGCTCGACGTCTTCACCATCCGCGAGAAGCTCGGCCGCGTCGAGGGACTCGAAGTCCTCATCCTCGGCGACCTTCTCTTCAGCCGGGTTGCGCGCTCCAACATCTGGGCGCTCACCAAACTCGGCGCGCGCGTCACACTCTGCGGCCCCTCCACTCTGGTACCCGCCGAGTTCGCGAAGCTCGGCGTCCGCATCACCCATGACGTGGAGGCGGCGCTTCGCCGAGCCGACGTCGTCAATCTCTTGCGCATTCAACATGAGCGCCAGCGCAAGACCTACTTTCCGAGCACGGGCGAATATAGCGCCATCTTTGGGCTCACCTCCGAACGTTTTCTCCTGACCAAACCCGAGGTCCTCATCATGCATCCGGGGCCGATCAATCGTGGCGTCGAAATCGCGAGCGAGGTCGCCGATTGCGCGCGAAGCGTGATTCTCGAACAGGTCGGCAACGGGCTCGCCGTCCGCATGGCCGCTCTTTACCTTTTGAATGGCGCGCAAGGGAACGCCCAGGCCGCACGCGCGGTGAGCGAGCAGCGTCTTGATGTCGGCGCTGGTCTGCCGCGCCGCCTGGATGCGCTTGCTCGCGACGTCGGGCGAGAGCCCGAGCGCCTGGACGCAGTAGTGCTGCATGGAGGCGCAGCCTCGGGTGGCGTAGATCGCCCGGGCGTCCACCTCGGCGATGTGGGCGAGCAGCTCGGCGGTGGTCGTGCGGTCCTTCCGGACGAGTGCAGCGAGGTCACGCAGCAGCACCTCGTCGGCCAGGTGCGAGAGCGAGCGGTTCGGCACGGCGGTCACTCCGCGGGGGCGGGTTCGCGCGGGGACGCGCGCATTGAAGCACGCACATTTGCGAGCGCCGTGCGCGCGCTCAGGCGCAGCAACGCCCCGCGCCACGAAAGAAATCGCGCCACGACTCGCCGACGCGGCGGGCGCGCCGCAGCCGCGCAATGCCGCGCACCTCGCTCGGATGTCTCGCCCCACGCGAGGTGGGCCGCGAAATCACGACAAGTCAATTCTCCGCAAGCCCCGCACGCTCGCGATCACGATCGCGAGCGCCGCGAGCCGAGACTGGGGCTTCGCGACCGATCGTGCTCGACGCGAGCCGGGGCCGGGGTGCATGCGAGGGCCTCAGTGCGAAGCGCTTCCGAAGCCATGATGGCGGAGGAAGCGCGCAGCGAGGAGGAGAGGCGGCAGGATGCCGCCGACCGACGCTGAGGTCCTCGCGTGCACCCCGGCCCCGGCGACGAACCTGCGCAAACGAACAGGCGCAACCGTCGCCCCCCGGCCCGCCGCCCCTTGCGCGCGCCCCGCCCGCGATATCTACTGCGCCCCGCACGCGAAGCCCCGCCCGCACAGAACCCACCCGGAGCCGCCCCCATGAAAGCCATCCAGATCTTCGTCGTCGTGACCGGGGCGATCATCGTCCTCGGGCTGCTCGCGCTGTTCGCGATCGGCCGCCGCCCCGGCGCCGGCCG
>JABWAM010000089.1 GCA_013360985.1 Verrucomicrobiia bacterium
CGTAAGGCATGGGGGGAGTCCATCCTCGGCCGAGGAACATGCGACGCCCTCGCAACATTCTGGACTCAAACCGCGGCCGCGGCGCCGCCGCCGGCGGCGGCCTCCCTCGCTTCGCGACCGAGCGGATTTTCCTCAAGCATGGAGGATGGAAAGGGAGGGCGAGGCCGCCGGCCGAGCCGTCATGCCCTTCTTGCGGGAAGTCTGGAATCCCGACGCGACCCATCCCTCCGGTTTTCGATGGATGATGATGAAGGAAACTCTCTGAAAATGGAGCTTGTCCGTGGATTTGGGCGGCGCCTCGCCCCTCCGTCTCTCGATCACTCATGGATCATAAGGAGAGCCCCGCCGAAAATGGGGTTCCGCGGATTGGGATGAAGCGGCGACGCCTGGGGAGGTCACGTCGCAAGGCGTTCCCGGCGGGCGCGCGCGTCGGCGATCCGGTCGGCAGGGGTGCGAAAGAGGAGAGCCACGGCGAGGGTGGTCAGCGTACCGAACATGATCCGCCAAGGAAACTCGATGGCGGGGAGCCAATCCGGACGGCCGGGGCGGTTGAAGCCCGCGAGGGCGAGGAGGTCGCCAGGCAGGTCGGTGAGGAGCGCCACGACCGCGAACCCGCAGGCCATGGCGAAGAGGTTGCCGCGTTCGCTGCCGCGGGAGCGCGTGAGCATGCCGACGAGAAAAATTCCGAGGAGCGAGCCGTAGGTGTATCCGAAGATCCCGAGCACGATCGGGATGATGCGCGAGCCCGGGATGATGATCACGGCCCACGCGGTGGCGACGCCGATGAGGATCAGGAGCGCCGCGAAACCCGCGGTGCTCCAGCGCACGGCGCGCACGGCGCGCGCGTCGTCGGCATCGGGGCGGAGGAAGGGGAGATACCAATCCTTGACGAAGCTTGTGGCGAGCGCGTTGAGCGCGGTGCTCAGCGAGCCCATCGCCGTGGCGAGAATTCCCGCGACGAGGAGGCCGCGCGCGCCGGAGGGAATTTCGTGGAGGATGAACCAGGCGAAGACGTGCGGGTTTTTGGCGGGGAGACGCGGGTCGGGGTTGGTCTGGTAAAACACCCAGAGGAGGATTCCGATGAGGAGGAAGGCGAACACGATCGGGAGGTCGGCGAGTCCGGAGAGGATCAGGGCGAGGCGGCTGCGTCGGTGGTTTTTCGCCGTGAGCATGCGCTGCACCATGTCCTGGTCAGTGCCGTGGGTCGCCATCGTGACGAAGGTCGCGCCGAAAACTGCCGTCCAGATCGTGTATTCGCTTTCGAGAACCCCCTTCACGCTCGCCCAAATCCCGCCCAGGTCCTTTCCGACATCGAGAAACGCCAGATCGACGGGGCGGTCGAGCGCCTGCATCGCACCCTCCCAGCCGCCGGGGATGCGCGAAAGAAGCACGACGATCGAGGCGCCCATGGCGGCGAGCATCACGCAGGCCTGGATGAGGTCGGTCCAGACGACGGCCTTGATGCCGCCCGCAGCGGTGTAGGCGGTCGTCAGGAGGGTAATGGCGATGAGCGCGCCCGCGTAGATGGCGAGCTCCTGGGCGGGCGACGGGCGCGCGCCGGTGGCGGATTCGAAGGCGAGGACGAGGATGACGGCGGCGACGTAGAGGCGGGTGCCGCTCGCGAGCGCCCGGGTCGCGAGAAAGACGGCGGATGCAGCGTTGCGGGTGGTCGGGCCGAAGCGAATTTCGAGGTATTCGTAGATCGAGACGACGCGGAAATCGTAGTATGGCTTGATGAAGATGGAGCCGACGATCACGCGCGCAAGGACGGTTCCGATGGCGAGCTGAGCGTAGGTGAAGTTGCGGAGCGCATAGCCTTCTCCCGGAGCGCCGAGGAAAGTGGCGGCGCTGATCTCCGCGGCGAGGATCGAGGCGAGCACCGCCCACCACGGGATGCGGCGGTCGCCGACGGCGAAGCCCTCGAGCGTCCGGTCGCGTCGGCCGAGGCTGAGTCCGATGCCGAGGATGACGCCGACGTAGGCGACGATCACCGCCGCGTCGAGGAAGAGGGGCATTGGCTATTTGAGAAAGCGGCGGAACGCTCCTCCGAAGAGATCCTGCACGTCGCGGCGGATCTCCTCCTCGGTCACCGCCCATCCCGCGCGGGCGAGGTCGGCGTATTTCTCCGTGAGCACGCGCGAAAGGATGCCGCGGAAGTGTTCCCACTTGTAGAGGAGCTGGTCGAGCACGCGGGCATCGGAGTGCTGCGGGGTGACGCTCAAGCCGAGGAGCTCGAGGCGTTCGCGCGTGATCTCTTCGATGATGCTGGGGTTGTTGAGGAACCACCAGCAGCCGAAGACATGGAGGTTGGCGAACTTGCGGGCGATGACGCACATCTCATGCTGGTTTTCCCGGGAGAGCATCGTGACGAGGAACTTGTTGTTCGGATACGCGGCGCAGAGTTGCTCGACGACGCCGGGATCGGCGCGCCCGAGGGAATCGCCGGCGAGGCGGAGGGAGGGGTTCACCAGCTTTTTCACGCCGATCATCATCGCGAACGGGAGATTGTGCTCCTGGCATTCGGGGAGAACGGCTTCGACGAGGAGATGGTTCCGGATCGCGTCGGGGCCCGCGACCTTCAGATCGGGGAAGGTGAAGCTTGGCGGCAGAGAGACGGCGAGGTACGTCGCGTTCATCCGCACGATCCATTCGTGGAGGAATCGGCGGGTTTCGTCGAGAGTGCGCCGGCTGCAGTCGAGGCCGACGTCGAAACCCCATTCGCGGAGGCGGGGGACGGCGGTCTCCCAGCTCATGAGGATCGGGTCGAGGCGGAGCGCGGCTTCGAAACGTTCGTCGCGCTTTCCTCCGCGCATCCAGATCGGACGCTCGAGGTCGTCGAACGGACTGTTCGTCATGATCACCCGCTCGACGCCCGAGACTTCGAGAACTTTGTCGAGGAAACGTTCCCGTTTCCATTTCGAAAAATGTTTGCGGAGCGCCGGAAGATCGCGCTTTTGCGCGTCGAGGCCGAGCGCATGAAGGCAGGTGAGCACGCCGCGGCAGCTTTCCGAGATCGGCGAATGATCGAGAAAGAGGGTTTGCCAGATGAGGTCGGCCTGTTCCGTCTTGGACATGGCCCAAAAACGATCCGGAGGGAGGCGATGATGACGGAAGCCTTCGGCGACGAGGTAATGATAGACGAGGAGTTCGTCGATGCCCCAGAGGAGCAGGGCGCCGAAGGCCGGGTCGTAGAGATGGGTGTGGATATCGTAGATCGGCGTGCGCGCGACGAGGTCGCGCACGGTGGAGGCGATCTTTTCCTCCTTGAGGCCGAGGGTTTTGGGAGCGGAGGCGGGGATGGGCATGCCCGCAACGTGCCAAAGGACCGCGTCAGATTCAAGCAGGGGAGATCCTTCCGATTTTTGCGGAGGCGTGGCGCGTCCACGCACGCCCTTCCCGTCGCGGGATGTGGATTCGACGGTCTCCTGCGGAGGTCAGACGAGACGGGACTCGTGATGCCGTGCGAGAGATCGTTGGATGCGCCGCTCCTGTTGCGGCCCGCGGACCGGTGGGTCTGAAGAGGATGCGCTCGTGTGGAATCCGCGGCCTTCGACGATTCGGCTCTCCGCGGAGGAGGCGGGCATTGAAACGGCGAGGCGTCGGTTCGTCAGGCGTCCACGTCGCGGCGGTCCACGCCGCTTTCTTGCGTCCGTTTCGGTGGATTGTTTTCAATCGGCAAATTTTAAGTAAAATTGTTACCCTTTTTCAAAGGGATCATGTCGAAATTTTCTGGACGAAGATGGGGGTGAGAAGGGAGATAGAGAGCGCCACAACTCCGAGATTTTCATGGATTTTAAGGCGCCTGGGCTCCAATACCCTGGTGTTTTTCGAGGTGAGGAAAAAAGTTCGAAAAATAAGAAATATTGTTGCATGCCTTCATGTAATCTGACAGAATACCCGAGAAACTGCTGGAAGTAGGGGAACATCCGTCTGATATACCAACGCGCGACATGGATCTTCATTCTCTCCGTCAAAGCGCGCGCGCGGCGAGGCCCCGACTTCGACCCAGTGAAGCCGTGTGGCTTTACATTGAACGCGAAGCCGCGCGGCATCGGCCCGCCGACGGCAATCGTCTTCCGACGATTCGTCAGGTTGCGGAGGATCTCGACGTCAGCGTTCGCACCGTGCAGAGCGTTTTCCAGAAGTTGGCGCGGCGAGGAACGATCCGGAGCGAGGTCGGGAAAGGCAGTTTTCTCGTGACCTCTTCGGCGCGAAACCGCGATCTGCTTGATATCGCGCTGGGGCTTCACGCCACGTTGGACGTTTTCGACGAGCAGTGGCACCAGCAGATCAGCAACGGCATTCTGCGCGCGGCGGCGCAGGGACGTCCGCGGATCAAGCTTCTTCCGCTTGCGCATCGGCTGGAGCTTCCTGAGGCTACCGAAGATCTCCTCAACGAATGGCGGAGGGTGGATGGATTGATCCTGTTTCCGTTTCCGTCCGGGCGGAAGATTCGCCAGGTGTATGAATCGAACGGCAAGCCGGTCGTGGAGTTGAATCCTCCCTCCGACGCCGCCACAACGGACTTCGTGGCGCCGGATTACTTCGAGGCCAGCCGGCGCATCGCCCATGCGTGGCGCGAAACGGGGAGAACCCATGTGGCGCTGATGCTTCACGCGCCCCTGGATCGCTCCAGTTCGAATCGCGCGCGGCTTTCCGGTTTGGTCAACGGACTCGGCGTGAAGATGGGCCGGGAGATCGCGTTTCAGATGATTCAAGCGGATGCCGCCCGGGAAGAAAGCGGGTATCGGGCGATGGCGCAGTTTCTGGAGAAAAACGGAAAACGCGTGGACGCTGTCTACTGCGTCGCCGATCTCCAGGCGCTGGGTGCGCTTCGCGCTCTGAAGGAGCGCGGATGGCGCGTCCCTGAAGACGTAAGCCTCGTGGGCGGAACGGGGATGGATCTTTCCGCCACGGGGTGCCCCGGCCTCACGCGCATGCGCCAACCGCTGCGGCAGATCGGCGAAGCGCTCGTTCATCTGTTGCGACGGAGGATTCGGGAGGAACGCCCGGTGCCGGGCGTCGTTTTGGAGGCGCCCTGGATCGGAGGCGAAACCACGCGGCCGGAAGAGAACGGTATGCTCGGAATCGAAACGCGATAAAAACGGCGGTCAACTACGCATCAGGAAACCATCATGAAAGCGCCGACAAGAAATTCGAAACTGCCGAAATTCTCGAAGAATCCCGCGGTCGGCTCGGACGCGGAAATGCAGCGCCTCTCTCTCGCGCGGGTTGCGTGGGTCCTCGCCGCGATCTTCGCGCTCGCGCCGACGGCAACGGTCCGCGCGCAGCACAACACCACGGTGACCGTGGACGGAGTGGCCAGCAACCTGGCCGTCGCGTTCACGGGCACCAACAATCTGCTGCAAGTGATCCATGGAGCGGTCCTGACCAATACCGGAACCTTTACCTCCAGTTCGGCGGCGCGCAATACGGCGGTGGCCGCGGGGAGCGGAACGCGATGGACGAACACCACGGGGATCTACGTCGGATTTCAGGGGGCGGGAAACAACTTGCTGGTGGTGTCGAGCGGGGCGCACCTCGTCGCGAGTTGGATTCGCCTGGGGTACGACGCCACGGGAGGGAACACCAACAACGGCGCGATCTTCACCGATCCGGGGACTCTCGTCCTGCTCACCGGCGGCGATAACTCCCTCGGTCGCGGCACTTCGGGAAACTGGCTTACGGTATCCAACGGCGCCGTGGTCAGCAACACGTTCTCGTCGGCGGCATTGACTCTTGGGGCGAGCGGAACTCCTTCGAACAACCGGGCCCTCATCACCGGAAGCAACTCCCAGTGGATTTCAACGGGAGTTAACGAGACCAAAGTAGGAATGTACGGTCAGGGCAACTCGCTCACTATCGCCGACGGCGCTTTCATGAGCGCTCGCCTTACGCTCATCAGCGATCAGGCGGGATCCAGCGACAACCTCGTGACGGTTGCCGACCGCGGATCCATCTTGACGAATTTCTTCGCGGTCACAGTCGGCGTGGCCGGCGCGAACGGTCGGTTGATCGTAAGCAATGGCGGCGCCGTTTACGTGGGGAACACGGGTGCCGACGCGGTGGGAGCGGGGCGATCGGCCGGCGGTTCCGGGAGCATTCTGGTGACGGGCGCGGAAAGTTTGCTTTCCACGCCGGGGGGCGTCGCGGTTGGTTCGAATGGAACCCTGAAGGGGTATGGGCATCTCCTGGTCGCCGACGGCGGAATCGTGCAGGCGACCCGACTTGAAAGCGGCTACGACGGGACGGGGACGATCAGCAATCGCGGCGGCGTCTTCCAATTTACGACGGAGACGCCGACGATTTCTCCGCTGACGGCGGGGAGCATTGTCGTGACGAACGGCGTCATTGGCTTTCGCGCGATTCACAGCGCGCCGGTCAATCTGGACGGGACCTCGCTCACGAACCTCGTCTTTCAAGGGGACAACGGTTTCCGTCTCAACGCGGCGACGAACGCGGCGGGGCTGGCGAGCTATACGTTCGATTCCGTGGCCAATACGGGCCAGGCGACGAACTATCAACGGCTGATTCTTACGGGAAAGAATCCCTCCTGGAGGAGCACGGCGCTCACCCTCGGGGCTGGAGGCGAACTCGTGGCGACCAACACTGCGGGCGCGTCCATCGGCGCGGCGCTTACCAACCTGGGCACGGTCCGCGTGGTGAACGGGAGCGTCGCGTTCAACGGGAATGTCGTGAACCTGGGCGCATGGATCACCGATCCCATGACGAATGCGTTCAACGGAAACTACACCGTGGGGCCGGCCGCGACGATCGTGGCTGCGGCCGGCGATGTCTTCGCCTTCGGCAGCAACTTCGTGATGCAGTCCACCAACCGGGCGTTCGACATGTCCGGAGCGATCGTTTACTTCGGGAACACCAACTACGGAATCACGACGGGAACGACCAATCACCTTTTCGATTTGGCCGGGAGCGGGGCCTTGGATGAAGGATCGAACTTGCCGCAGCTCGCGACGAACTTCTCGATCGGCCGGTTGGTCATCGCGGCGGACAATCGTTTGATGGTGACCGGACAGGTCGGAGGAGGGATGACGAACGCCCTTTATGTGGGAACGCTCGATCTATCGGCCTGGGCGACGAATGCCGCGAACCTGACCAACACCCTGCAGGCGGCGATCTCGCTTCCGAACATCAATCTCTACTATGATGGAAACGATCCGAACAACGCCTATCTCGGGCAGGAGACCTTCTCCCTGTGGGGCGGCGGCGGATCGTTGATTCCGGTTCCCGAACCGGAGGCGTGCGCGTTGCTTCTCGCGGGAATCCTGGTTTTCGTCCGGAGAATGCGCGATCGAGGATAGGGGAGGCCTCGCAATGCCGATCCTCGCGCGCGGCGAAAGGTTCCTCGGGGTGCGCGCTTCTCCGCGAAATGCGGCGGCCCGCGACGGATCTCCCAAAGTCTCATTCCCAAGTCGCATGGAATTCATATTTCTCCAGAATCGCGTCTTCGCGCTCGCGGCGTTTGCCGCGTTGCCTTTCGTCGCATCGGCCGCGTCCCCGGCGTCGATCACGTTGGTGGCTGACGGCAAGCCTTCGGCGGTGATCGTTCTCCCCGATAACGCTTCCGCGGGTTCCGCAGAATTCCAAGCAGCGCACGTTCTGAGGACGCACCTCCGACGGATGTCGGGCGCGACGCTCGAGATCACGCGGGCGCGCGATCTTGAGAATTTCCAGGTGGAAAAGGGGCGCTTGACGCCGCCGAAGGCCGCGGGCGCAACGGCCTCCTCGACAGGTGCGGCGCCGGTCGGCAACGAGCACGTTCCGGGCGAGGAAAATCTACCGGTGTCCGATGCCGCGCCGAACTTCATTCTCGTGGGAACGCCCGCTCTCGCGAAACGCTTGGGCGTGGATGCGGAGGGGGTGGGAGTCGGCGGCCTGCGCTTGGCGACCGTCGGCAACGCCCTGATCGTGTTGGGGGGGGCTCCCGAGCGGCCGGGCGACATGGCGAAAGATCCGAAAGGCGTGCTCTATGCGGCCATCGAACTGCTTGAACGCCTCGGCTGTGCCTGGCTCTGGCCCGGTCCGGTCGGCAAGGTGGTGCCCTCCCGCGCGACGGTGGTCGTGGATCCGATGGATGTCCGCGAGACTCCCTCCATCGCGGCGCGTCATATCCGTTGGCACGAATGGAGCGCGCGCGCCGAAGAAGGGCTCAAGTTTTTTGGGGTCTCCCGGGAGCAGATGCTGGCGTGGCAGAAGGAGAGCCGGGAACGGCGGTCTCCTGACCGCGCGCCCCGGGAAGATCTGGAGTCCATCTCCTGGCGCGAATGGCAGCGTCTCGGCGGGCAATTGCCGAGCTTCGGTCACGCCGGCATGGGACTCAGAAACGGCAAGGAACAACAGGAAAAACACCCCGAATGGTTCGCCCTTCAGGCCGACGGAACGCGCGATCAGGGCGGCGACAAGCGCTGGCGTCTGTGCTTGTCCAATCCGGAACTCATCGCGCACGTCGCCGACGACATCATCCAACAGGTCAACCGGGATCCTTCGATCTCGATCGTTTCGCTCGATGACAACGACGGCGGCGGCAACACCGGAGTTTGCCGGTGCGACGCCTGTCGCGCCCTCGATCCTCCCGAGGCGCCCAAGATTTCAATCATGACCTTTGGCGCACCGGTGAAACCGGGCGATCTCTCCCGTTCTCGTCAGATCGTTGAGGTCCCCTCGATGACGGATCGGATGGTCTGGTATTGGAATCGCGTCGCCGAGCGCGTCGGGAAGGTTCATCCCCATCTCAAGTTCGGGATCAGTTGCTACAGCGCCTGGACGCATCCCCCTCTCCGGG
>JABWAM010000090.1 GCA_013360985.1 Verrucomicrobiia bacterium
GTCGAGGCCGTAGAGATTCTTCTGGATGAGACCGAGTTTGCGGAGGTAGTTGTAGCTCTTGCCAGCCATGCCGCGTTTGGCATCGGCGCGGATCTCGGACGGCAACCGGGCGAGCAGTTTCTTCTTCCAGCGTTCGTTGTCGGGATCAACGCGGCCCAGCAATTCGACCATGCGGTGCAACATGCCCATCGGGAATGCGCCCGAACCGCAGGCAGGATCGAGCACGCGCACGGCGTCAAGGGCGTCCACCACGTGGTCGGCGATGGCTGAAAAATCCGCGGCATCGGCGGGTTCATAGCAGAGGCGGGAGAGGAGTTGGAGATCTCCGCGGGATGCTCCGCCTTTCTCGAATTGCGTGCGCAGATGGAGGTGCAGCGCCTCGTTGACCATGTAATCCACGATGCGACGCGGCGTGTAGTAGGAGCCGGAAGCTTTGCGCGCGCTTTCGGCGGCGGCTTGGTCCTTGGGGTCAATCTCGGCCAGCAAATTTTCAAAGACTAGGCCGAGCAATTCCGGATCGAGCGCCACGTCTTCTTCGAGTGGCGTGTTCTCGGCCACGGTGAACTGGTAGCGGTCGAAAATACGGTTGATGCCCTCGACCGGCTTTCTGGTCTTCCTCCTGCCCGTACCGGCCTCGATGGTGAAGCCGTCCTCGCGGCGGGCGTAGAAGAGCTTGTTCGGAACGCAGAACGCACCATCCTCGATGGTGTCGGAGCAGTTGTCTTCGGGGAGAATGTCGAACAGGCCGCCGTTCAGATACGGGATGCGGTCAAACAGGTCGTAGTCGAAGTCCTCCGTCAGCCGGTTTTTGCCGACGTAGGCGAGCTTTTTCAGTTCGGGCTTGGTGACCGTGCGGTCGTTGGCAGCAGCGGGGCCGGACTTGCGGCGTTTGTTCATCGGCTGGTTGAGGGCTTGGAAGAAGATGTTCTGGAGGATGCCCCGGTAGTAATGATTGCCATCGAGGAATTTCCTCTCCGCGCCGTCTTTCGTCAGCACACGTCGACGGTCCGCTGCATCGTAAAGCTCGAGGAGTTCCGCTGGCACGAGACGCATTTCCTTCAGGAACCACGCGAACAGCAGCCGACAGACAAGCCGCACAGTGAACTCCTGCGTGGCGCGGGCTCGGTGCTGGGAGTCGTCGGGCGTGTGGTCGGGCAGCCGGGCGAGTTTGATTTCCTTGATGGCCCAAGTGAACCAGTCCACGAGTTCCCGGTAGAAACGACGGTTGAGTTCCTGTGTGGAGAGGATTTTCTGCCACGCATCGTCAAGTTGCGGGAAGGTGCGGATCGCGCCGGTTTCCCCGCGGAGATGGTGCAGGGAGAACCGCTCCAGCAAGTCAAGATGCGCCCGGTGCGGCTGGGTGCAATTGATGTTGCGGATGAGTGAGATGCGGGTGAGCACGTCGCGCGTGCCGTCGCGGAGGTTCTTGCGACGATTGATGATCGCGATGGAAATGGCCGGGCCGTGGCGGAACAGCACCAAAACGGGCATCGGCACGAGCCGGTTCAGCGCCCGCGTGATGAGCGACAAGTCGGTGCGGGTGGGCGGCTCGTCACCCGCCCGGTATTTCAGGTCAATGGCAAAGAAGACGTAGGACTTGATCTCCTTGGGCGCGAACTCGCTGGCCACATCGAGCAACAGCTCCTGCTGGTCATCCCCGGCCAGTTCCGACCCGGTCAGTTGGAAGAGGAAATCCACCGACTTCCAGCAGGAGAGCAAAGCGTTTTGCTCAGTAAGCGCCCTGTTGGGGTCGAGCATTTGCTGCAACTCGGCCAGCGAGTGAATCGCCAGTGTGCGTCGGCTCCGGTAGCCGAGGGCATCACAGAGCGCGGTCGCCGCTGGTGCCAGAGGCTGATCGCCAAACCCGGCGAGGGTGGACTGAATGGATTGTTTGATGTCGTGGGCGTCAGGCATGGCATCACCAGGTCTGGCGTTCGACGCCTTCGAGGTTGTCGAAGTCCTGGTCGCGGGAGGCCACCGGGAGGTCGTGTTGGGCGGCCAGGGCGGCGATCCACAGATCGTTTTGCGAGATGCGACGGCCAACGGTTTTGAGATGGTGCGCGATGCGAGCGTAATGACGGGTGGTTTCCATGTCGCAACCCAAGGTGGAGACGGATGACAGAAACGCCTCAAAGCGCGGGAGGATGTCGGCCTTGCGGTTCGAGCCTTCCAAGCCAAACCGGTATTCGGCGACGACGATCAGTGGAATGACCGGCGTATCCGCCTCGGAAATGAAGGAGAGGAATTGGACGTCTTGATTGAAGAAGGCGGTGAGCGCATTCGTATCCCAGATCATGCCCAGTCCTTTTCATCCACACGCTCACACTCATCCTCGATCCGTTGGCTGATGTTGGCCAATTCTTCGGCCGGCACATCATTCAGACAGCCGTAAAACTTCATCCACGGACGGTCGGGGGTTGCGCTCTTGCTCGCGGACAGAGATTCGCGGAGTGAATTGGTCACCAATGACTTGAGAGAGATTCCACGACGCGCGGCGACCGCTTTGGCCTCGCGGAACAGGTCATCGGGTATTTCGATCGTTGTCTTCATTTGGCCATATTACCATATTTACGGTTTTGATCAAGGGTGTGGACAGTTTGTATTGCCCCTGATCATTTTGGTCTCGGCCTTATTCCTTCTGTCGCTTCCTTGATGACGAGCCAGGTGACAAGGTCGAAGTCGTTGCCGCTGGAGGTGGGCGTTTCGTCAGCCGTCGGCAGCACGGCGCTGCGACCGGACTGGAGCGCCGACGCGGCGCGCTTCTGGAAGGTGCGCTCGATGGAGGCCAGCGCCTTCTTGAGCAGGCCGTCGTAATGGCTCATGTCTGTCCCATCCCTGGTGTGTTGGTCAAAGAGATCGCAGAGTTTCTCAAAGGCGGACGGTTCTCCCGCGGCCAGATCGCGCAGCAAAAGCATGGATTCTTTCGGCTGGGCGAAACTGAATCGCACGGTGCCATCGTCATGGACGTACACGAGATAGTACGGGAGGAGAGGATTCAGCTTTGTGGAGTCAGACGGTGGGCCGGAGTCTTTTTCGCTCTTCTTCGCCGTGGCGCGGTGGCGCAGGCAGAACAAGGCGCCCGGACGAGCCGCTGGCAGATCCGCCCTGGGCGGCACGACGGCATAAAGTCCTTCGCCAGCCGCCTCGAGTTCCTCCCGGTTCGCCTCCAGGTAGCGAAGAAGATCGAGCCGAAACTCGTCCAGCGAGAAGTCGGTCAGGGATACGGAATCGTCGAGGTCTTCGAGGTCGAGAATCTCGTCCTTGAGCCGTTTTAGCTGGCGGTCGCGGAAGAGTAAATCCCCCTGGATGAGGTCTTCGAGCTGGCCGGGGTCAAGCAGGTTGTCGGTTTGCGTCGCAGAGATGTCCACGAGCGCCATGCGCGCCTCGACGCGGAGTTTGATGCCGAGATAATGGTCGAGGTCGGCCACGGGCCAGAAATTCACGAGCTGGACCGAGTTGTTGCGCGAGCCGATCCGGTCAATGCGCCCGAAGCGCTGGATGATGCGTACGGGATTCCAGTGGATATCATAGTTGATGAGCAGGTCACAGTCCTGGAGGTTCTGGCCCTCGCTGATGCAGTCGGTGGCAATGAGCAGGTCGATTTCCTCCGTTTGGTTGGGGAAACGGGCAACCTGCTCGGCGCGCCGCTTGGCGATCGGGGAAAAATTGGTGAGGATCTCGTCGTAGTCGGTCCGTCCCAGCGTGGCCGCGTTGCCGCCGCCGCCGCACACGAGGCCGATGTGGATCTTGAGTTCCTGGCGCGCCCAGGATTCGAGCTGCTGGTGCAGATAGCGGGCGGTGTCGGTAAAGGCGGTGAAGACAAGGACTTTGCGGTTGGGTTTGCCGTCGCGGTTGGTGGTGGGGTTGGTGACCTTGGCCTGGATGAATTTCTTCAGCTCGGCGAGCTTGCCGTCGCGGGCGGGGCTGACGGACTGCGTCTTCTGGAGCAGGTATTGGAGCTGGGTGCGGTCGTTTCGGACGGCCTTGAGCCATTCGGGCAACCGGAGATGGGCCAGGTGGATCCGTCGGCGGCCGCCGATGGTGAATTCTTCGTCGTCGAACTCGGGATCATCGAGTTGGTCGGGGGTCAGCGTGTCGTAGTCGAGGTCGGGATTCTGGTCGTGATGCTCCTCGAACGCGGCAATGCGCTTCTCCAGGTGATTGATCTTTTCGACGGTGCGCTGGAGGGTGAGACGGAAGGAATCGACCGAGCTTTCGAGTCGCTTGAGGAAGTTCACCTTCATCATGGCGATGAGGATGCGTTCGCGGCCTTCCTGGGTGAATCCGCCAAGAATTTTGCTCTCGTAACCGGAGCGAACACTCTCGGGCAGGTCTTCCCGAAGAAAACTGGTGGGATGATACAGGGCCAGCCGGAGTCCGCTGATTTCCTTGTCGAGTTGCTCGAAGGAGAGGAAGCGCTGCTCGAGGTCGATGCGGGCGTGAATCGCCCTGGGGGGCGGACGCTGGGGAAATCCGCCGAGTTGCTTCATTTCTCCAGCGTAATAGGCGGCGATCTGCCGGCGCGAACGGGCGATGCTCAGACCGTCGAGCAACTTGAAAAAGTCTCCGCCGATGGCGGCGAGAAGTTCACGGGTCTTCCGCTTGACGGGAGGCTTCTTCGCCCAGTTGGTGAACTGCGCCTGTGCTTGCCGGGACGTTTCCTTGACGGAAGCGATGCCGAGCTTCTCGGCAAAGGCCACATCCGCCTTTGCGTCGCGCGCCACGTCGCCGCCGGCGATGAACGAAATCTGGTTGCGGAGATCGGCCAACTGGTTGTTCACCGGCGTGGCGGACAACAACAAAACCTTCGTGCGCACCCCCTTCGAGATGATGTCCTCCATCAGCCGTTGGTATCGGCTGCGCCGTTCCTTTTCGTCGCCGGGGCGCTGGGTGGCGAGCTTGTTGTTGCGGAAGTTGTGCGACTCATCGATGACCACCAAGTCGTAAGCGCCCCAGTTGAGCGAGTCCAGGAGCAGCCCGTTGACTTCGCCGGTTTCCCGCGAGAGGTCGGTATGGTGGAGCACGTCGTACCGGAACTTGTCGTCGGAAAAGGGATTGAGGGAACTCGGATTGCGGAAAATGGTCCAGTTGCGGCTGAGTTTTTTCGGGCAGAGCACCAGCACCCGTTCGTTGCGCAACTCAAAATACTTGATGACCGCCAACGCGGTGTAGGTTTTCCCCAGCCCAACGCTGTCCGCAAGGATGCAGCCGTTGCAACCGAGAATCTTGTTGATGGCTGCTTTCGCGCCGTCCTTTTGGAAGGAAAAGAGCGTGCGCCAAATCCGGGTGTCTGGGAGAGCGACCTGCCGGAGGTTTTCGTCGAGATCGCGAGTGCCATCGAGATAATCGCGAAACAGGTGAAACAGCGTGAGGTAATAGATGAACTGCGGCGACTGGTTCGCGTAGAGTTGGTCGAGGTATTGCAGGACTTCCTGTTTCACATCCTCGACAAGCGCGGGGGCGTTCCACAGTTCGTCAAACCACTGTTTCAAGTCCTGACGGTCGCGGTTGCTGTCCACCACCAGATTCAACTCGATGTTGCTGTTGCCGGTCGCGAGACCAAGGCCGTGCATGGTGAAATTGGAGCTGCCGAGGATAGCTTTCTCCACGCCGGCGTTGGCGATGTGGTACATCTTGCCGTGGAGCAGTTGGGCGTGGCGGATGGATTTGATGTCCACCTTCCGGCGAATCCATTCGGCGCAATCGCGAGCGACACGTTTTTGCTCCAGCCGATTGGCGAGTTGGAGGCCGTTGCCATCAAGAATGAACGCCTTCGTCTCGGTCTTGTCCGGGTCCAGCGACGAGATGAAACGCGGCTCACCAAACAGGAAATCGAGATGGTCAATCTGGTCGAGGTGCTCCCGGAGCGCGTCGTAAGCGTAGATCGTGAAATATGCCGACACGACCGACAGGCGCGAATTGGGCTGAATCTTCGCCCGCAGGAAATCCGCGACGCTCCCGCGGAGGTGATTGTCCCGGATCCCCGAGGCGTTGGCGTGCGCCAGCATGATGGATCGAGTTGAATCAGAGCCCTCCCGCAAAGTCGAGCCGAGGTACGGGCTGGCAGCCAAGTTTCGCGGGGAGTTGTTCACGGGGTGTCGAGGATTTCCCGCGCGGGGCGCGCGTTCACCACACGCCGGGGAGGAGGCGGGCGGTGCGGCGGCAGTACTCCGCGTACTCAGGGAAGCGCGCGGCGAGGGCGCGTTCTTCGATCGGAACTTTTGCGCGCACGACGGCCAGGAGCGCGAGCCAGCAGACGAGCCCCGCCCCGGTGAAGCGCCCGAGGAGCCACGCGAGCATCAGCGCGAGGGTCGCAAGATACATCGGATGCCGCACCCAGCGATAGGGGCCGCGCACGACGAGCCGCGCGCGCGCGTGGACTTCGGGGCGGACGTTGAAGCGGCCGACGCCGAGGAGCGCGAACGTCCAGACCATGAGGGCGATCGCGGCGATCTGGAGCGCCGCGAGCGGGAGGTTCGGCGGGAGCAGCGCGCCGGTCCACGCGAGGCCGAGCATCGCGGCGGACTGGAGGATCACGAGGAGCGTCGAGCGCATGAGGAAACCACGGGGAACATCCCACTGAAACGAGGGGGAATGCCGCGCCTCAGGTCGTTTGAAGGTTGAGGAGTTCTTCCTTGAGGCGCCAGAGGGCCTGCGTGACGCCCACCTTGTAGACGTGCGGGTTCACGATGCGTTTGAACGAAGAATCGAGGCGATCGAGATTCTCGATCCGCCGCGCGCGCGCGACGGCGAGGCTCTCCGGCGGTCCGACGCGTTTCCCGTCCCGCATCGCCAGGCGCAGGAGCGGTTCGCACGCGGTGATCGCGGCGACGCGCTTCCGCCGGAGCGGGTTGCGGGGGTCGATGATGAGGACGTCGCGCCCGGGCGCGAACTCTTCGCCCTCCAGCGCCAGCGCGTCGGCCTCGTATTGCGTCCCGCCGTTGGCCCGCAAACGCCAGATCTGTTTGCGGCCGGGCGACGTGCCTTTTTCGAGCGAATCGGAGAGTTTGATCACGGGTTGGCCGTTGATCTCGACCATCTTGAAGACACCGCCGAGCGCCGTGCCGCCCGTTCCGCCGCCGGTGACGAGGTTCGTGCCGACGCCCCAGATATCCACGCGTCCGCCGTTGCGGATGATCTCCTCGATCACAAGCTCCTCGACATCGTTGGAGACGACGATCTTCACATCGGGAAAACCCGCTTCGTCGAGCATCTGGCGCGCGATGCGGCTGAGGTAGGCGAGGTCGCCCGAATCAATGCGGATGCCGCGCAGCGCCTGTCCGCGCGCGCGCATCTCGCGCGCGAGCGCGATCGCGTTGGGCACGCCGCTGCGCACGACGTCGTAGGTGTCCACGAGGAGGATCGTGTTGTCGGGAAAGGTCTCCGCGAACGCGCGGAACGCCGCGATCTCCGAGGGAAAGGACATCACCCAGGCGTGCGACTGCGTGCCGCGGACGGGGATGCCGAAGGTCTTGCCCGCGAGGAGGTTCGAGGTGCCGTCGGCGCCGCCGATGTAGGCCGCGCGCGAGGCCGAAAGCCCGCCGTCGAGTCCCTGGGCGCGGCGGAGGCCGAACTCGATCACGCTGCCGCGGCCGCCGGCTTCCCAGAGGCGGGCGGCCTTCGTGGCGATGAGGGTTTGGAAATTCAGGACGCAGAGGAGCATCGTCTCCACAAGCAAACATTCGGCAAGCGTTCCCGAGACGCGGAGGAGCGGTTCGTCCTGAAAAATCACGCTCCCCTCGGGGATCCCCCAGACCTCGCCGCGGAAGCGGTGTCCGCGCAGCCAATCGAGAAAGGCGCGGTCGAAGAGCGGCGTGGCGCCGCCGATCGCAGCTAGGTAGGCGATCTCCTCCTCCTCGAAGCGCAGGTTTTCCAGGGCCTCGAGCGCGGTCCCCAACCCCGCCGCGATCGCGAATCCTCCTTGGAACGGGATGCGGCGGAAATAAAGGTCGAACGTTGCGGTGTCCCCGAGTTTCCCGTGGCGGCGCAGCCCCGCCATCATCGTGAGCTCGTAGAGATCGGTGTTCAGCGGGCTCGTGCGCATGGTTTCTTTCTCGGGGTGATCGACGCGGCCGCGGCGGCGTCCTCCCGTTTCCGCTCCGGGAACTCCCGCATCGGGTGACCGCGCGGGAGCGTTTCGACCCGCCGCCGCTCGAAATCAAGCGCGGCTGCGCGCGCGCATTTCTGTCGGCGCACGGAGTCGTTGAGGCGCCTCGGGCCCTCCGCCAGCCGGGCGGCTTCCTGCCAGACCGGCAGATCTTCAAAACGTTCGTAGGTCATGGAGACGACTCCGGCGAAGGGGAGCCTACGCCGTGACCCAGAAGTCTTCAATGAGAAGCGCGTCCACCCGTTTTTCCCGAAGCGCCCGGAGCGCGTCGCGCGGATGACAAACGATCGGTTCCTCGTGGACATTGAACGAGGTGTTCACGACCACGGGCAACCCGGTGATCGCCTCGTGGGCCTTGAGGATGTCGTAGAAGCGCGGGTTTTTCTCGCGCGCGACGGCCTGCGGGCGGGCGGTGCCGTCCACGTGGACCACGGCGGGGATGCGCGCGCGCCATTCCGGTTTCACCGCGAAGGTCACGGTCATGAACTCGGCGGCGTGCGCCCCGCGCGCGAAGTTCTCGAAGATTTCCGCGCAACGCTCGGCGAGCACGCTTGGGGCGAAGGGCATGAACTCCGAGCGGCTGAGGCGGCGGTTGAGCACGTCGTTGATCCGCGCGTCGCGCGGCGAGGCGAGCACGCTGCGGTTGCCCAGGGCGCGCGGGCCGTACTCCATCC
>JABWAM010000091.1 GCA_013360985.1 Verrucomicrobiia bacterium
CGACCTTTCGCGCGAACTCGAACGCATCCAACGCCGTCGTCTGAACCCATCCCTGCACGGCCACCTTCCCGTCGCGCGCGTCGATGCCTACCACAATTTGATCGCTGAACTCGGCGAGCATCCGATCGAGGAACGGCTCGGAAAGCGCCTTCGTGCCGAGCACCGCGCGGGCGACGCCCGAGCCCAAGGCCCGCTCCACCGCGTCGCGCGTCCGCAATCCGCCGCCGAACTGAACCGGACAGCGCACCGCGGCGCAGATCCGCGACACCCATCCGAGATTGCGCTGCGCGCCCGTGAACGCGCCGTCGAGGTCCACCACGTGCAGCGTCGTTGCCCCCTGCTCCTCCCAATGCCGCGCCATGGCCACCGGATCATCCGAATAGAGGGAGACCTCCTCCGCGCGCCCCTGCCGCAAGCGCACGCATTTTCCGTCTTTGAGATCGATGGCGGGAATGACGAACACGCCGTTAAGATCGGAGAATCCCTCCGAAATTTCGAGGGAAATCCTCGGAGACAGGCTCGGGAGGACGGCCCCGTTCTTCCCGCGCGTGTCACATCAGACGTTGGAAGACCTGGAGCAGGACCGGGCCGAGGAGAATGATGAAGGCGGCGATGAAGATGAAAACGAGCGGCAGGAGCAGCTTGGTCGGCGCCTGATTCGCGAGCGTCTCGGCGCGCTGAAAACGTTTGGTGCGGAGCTGATCGGCCTGAATCCTCAGGATCGCTCCCAGACTGACGCCAAGTTCGTCGGCCTGCGTGAGGGCGTTGATGACCACCGTGAGGTCCGCAAGGCCCACGCGGTCCCGCATCTCACGAAGCGCCTGGCGGCGCGTTCGCCCCAGCTTGATCGCGTGGAAAACGCGCATCAGTTCCTCTCCGAGCGGATCCATCTTTCGCCGCTCCACGATCTTTGCGAGCGCGCTCATAAAATCGAGTCCCGCCTCGACGCACAAGGTCAGAAGGTCGAGCACATAAGGCAATCCGCGTTGGATCGAACGATGCCGCTCGCCGAGCGCGCCCTTCAGCCAAATTCGCGGATACGCGAACAACGCGACGGCGAGGAGGACGCCCACCGGATGAACGCCGCGCCCCAGCAGAAGGCCGAAGACGAGCCCGATGCCTCCGAGCCAGAGTTGGCAGAGCATCAGTTCGCGTCCGTTAAGGAGGCCGTCGAAGCCCGCCGAAAGAATCCTGCGGTCCAACCGTTCGGCGGCGCTCTTCCACGGCCCCGCGAGGAGAAGTTTGGGCGTCATCGAAGTCAGCGGCAGCACCGCGCGGAGGAGAAGCGGCAGGGAACGCTCCTGCCTCCGTCCGTCGGCGAGGAGCACGTACTGGACCTGTTGGGTGAGAGTCGCCAGATAGTAGACTGTTCCCGCCGCCGCGAGCGCGCTAAGCACGAGGGTCAGAATGAGGATCAAAGCCATGGCGGAGGCCCTACACGTCGATGTTCACGATCTTCCGAATGATGAGGACGCCGACGAGTTCGAAGATCAGCATCGCCGCGATCATCGCGACGCCCGCGAACGAACCGACGAATGCCCGCATCATCTCCGGCTGGATGAACCATACGCCGATCGCGAGGGCGAACGGCATGAGGCCCACCGCCCAGGCTTGGAGGCGCCCTTGCGCGGTCAGCGCGCGGATGCGCCCTTGGATCCGCATCCGTTCGCGAATCACGCTCGCGAGGCGGTCGAAGACTTCGGTCAGATTCCCGCCGGTCTGGCGCGCGGTTTCGATCCCGAGAAGCATGAGTCGAAGGTCTTCGCTCGCGACGCGTTTCGCGAGGTTTTCCGAGGCCGACTCGAATTTTACACCGAGGCGAATCTCGCGAAGAAAAAGGTCGAACTCTTGGGCGATCGGATCGCGTCCCTCCTGGACGACTCCCTCGAAGGCCTGGATGATGCTGAATCCGGCCTTGAGGGAGTTGCTCATGCTGAGGAGGGCGTCGAGCAACTGGAGATCGAAGCGAAGAAGCCGCTGCTTCGCCGCGCGCTTCAATAGGGCGCGCGGGAGGAACGACGCGCCGACGCCGGCCGCCAAGGAAATGGCGAGCGTGACGCCGAACCAAAGCGCCGAGTCGTAGGTTCCGATGAGCAGGAAGACCAGCGAAAACCCGAGAAACGCGCTGCCGATGGACCACTGAAGGAAACGGCGCGGGGAGAGATTGCTGAACATCCCGTAAAGATCGGCGCCCGTCCGCTCCACGTAGCTCGCTTCGTATCCCGTATACCACGCGCGGAGCGCATGGCCTCCCGCGAAGACCGCTCCTCCCGCTCCCGCTCCCGCGAGCGCCAGCGCGACGAGGTGAAGAGCCGTGTTCATCCACCCGCCTCCCTTGGGGGCGCCCGCTCGAAGATGCCGGGATCGAGATCGCCGCCGCGAATCCGAATCTCTTCCATAAATGTCGGCACGCAGCCGGTGGCGGTGAAATAGCCCAGCACCCTCCCCTTCTCGTCAATTCCGGTCTGCACGTAACGAAAAAGCTCCTGCATGGAGATCACCTCTCCCTGCATCCCGACGATCTCGGTCACGCTGGTCACCTTGCGCGTTCCGTCGCTGAAGCGATCCTGTTGGACGATGAGGTGGATCGCGGAGGCGATCTGCTCGCGGATCGCGCGCACCGGCAGTTCCATGCCCGCCATCAGCACCATCGTCTCCATCCGAGCCAGCGCATCGCGCGGGGCGTTCGCGTGGACCGTCGTCAGCGAACCGTCGTGCCCCGTGTTCATCGCCTGAAGCATATCGAGCGCCTCGCCGCCGCGGCACTCGCCCACCACGATGCGGTCGGGGCGCATCCGCAAGGCGTTGCGAACCAGGTCGCGGATCATGATCGCGCCGCGTCCTTCGATGTTGGCGGGACGCGATTCGAGGCTCACGACGTGATGCTGATGGAGGCGCAGCTCCGCGGCGTCCTCGATCGTGACGATTCGTTCGCTGGGCGGCAGATAACCGCTCAGGACGTTGAGAAGGGTCGTTTTCCCCGAACCGGTGCCGCCGGAAATGACGATGTTCTTGCGGATCTGCACGCAGACGCGAAAAAAATCGGCCATGGGTTGGGTGAAACTTCCGAATTGATTCACGAGGTCGCGGACGGTGTAGGGCGTCTTCGAGAACTTCCGGATCGTCACGCAGGGCCCTTTGAGGGAGAGGGGCGGAATGATCACGTTGACGCGCGACCCGTCCTTCAATCGTGCGTCCACCATCGGCTGGCTCTCGTCCACGCGACGGCCAATCGGCGCGACGATCCGCTCGATGATCCCGAGGAGTTGGTGCTCGTCGAGGAACTGGTTCTCCGAGAGATGAAGTTTGCCCGCCTTTTCGTAGTAGACATTGTCCGGGCCGTTGACCATGACTTCCGTGACCTCGGGATCGGCCAGAAAAGGCTCGAGCGGCCCGAGGCCCATGGCTTCGTCGAACACATCGCTCGCAAGTTGCCCCTTGGAGACGTTCCGGGGGATGCTCTCCCCCATCCCTTCGATGATCGCGTCAATGCTCTTGCGCGCGCGCTCGGACAACTCCTCGTCGCGCACGCCGCTCATCACGAGGCGCTTCAGGTCCAAGCGCGCGAAAAGTTCTCGATGGATCTCCTGGCGAATCGCGCGGTATTGATCGCGCCGTTTCCTCTGGGCTTCAGTGAAGGGAGAAGGCGGCTCGTCGGGGATCGGAGGAAGCGTTTTCTTGTCTTCTGCGCCCGCCTCGATCTCGGGCGCTCGGATTCGGCGCGCCGAGGGCGCTTCCTTTTTCACTTCCCGAGGCGCGTCCCCTTTCTCTCCCCGCGCGCTCTCGTGGACGCCGATCAGATGGCGCCCCATGCGGACGGGGCGTCCGGGCGCCAGCGCAATCGGACGGCGGAGGCGGACCTCGTCGAGATAGGTTCCGTTCGTACTTTCGAGGTCTTCGATTTCCAAAGCCCCTCCGCGCACCCGCGCGATCGCATGGCGCGAGGAGACCTCGGCGTCGTCGAGCGGCACGTCGCAGTCGGCGGAGCGCCCGATGACGTACTCGCGCCCTTCCAAGATCGGCACGCTTCGCTGCGCGCCGCCGCGTTGGATGAGAAGATGGAGCGCCACGGGAAAAACCGGTCGAGAGGAGGCGCCTCGATCAGGGGGCAGCGGGGGCGCGCGCGCCGCCGCGAAGGCGTTCCTGGCGTTGATCGTTGAACTCTCCAACTTTCTTTTCAAGGTAGTTGAAGTTGATGTTGCCCAAATCGCGCGCGGAAGTGACGTCGCCGGCGCTGCGCAGAGTCAGCGACAGCCGCCCTTTTTGCAGCGCAAAGACAAGCATCTCCGCCTCTTTCGGAGTGACGAGAAGCGTCACCGTCGAATAGTTGGCGGGCCGCCGCGCGGCGCCGCCGAGCGCGAGCGCCCCTTCCATCAGGCTGCGCGCGGTCTCTTTCCCCGTGGCGAGCACCGTGACGTTCTGCAGGATCGTCAGCGTCACCGTGTCCAACTGCGGATCGCCCTTGGCCGACGGAAACGTAAAGGTCCCCAGGATGTCCACGTGATCGTTCGGCTCGACATGCCCGGTGACCGAGGAAACCATGTCCACGGGAATCGACACCGCGCGCTCCCCTTCGTTGACCATCGCGGCCAGATTGCCTCCCTTGGACTCGTCGCCCACGATATCGGACCAGAGCAGCGGCGTGCCGCGCGTGAGAGAGTTGCGCAGCTTGCGTCCGACGATCAGATTCGCCTGATCGGACATCAGGTTGCGGGCGGAGACGGAAAACTTGGAGACGTCCTTGGCGCCAAGCTTGTCGCGGGAGAGGACGGTCCCGACGGGAAGATTTTCCGCCGCGGCGATCACGCTCACCATCTGGTACTGCTGCTTGACCTTGTGCTTGTAGGCGTTGAGGTAGTATTGCATCAGGAACATCGCGAGGATGCCGCTGAGGATCGAAAGGGCGAGGATGAGTTTGCTTTTCATGACGTGAGAGGGAACGGCGTCATTCGGACTTGAGGAGAAACGCCAAGGTCGCTTTTTGCGGAGAAGGACCCGGGCGCGCCTGCATCCAACATGTTTTGCCTTTTTTCGTAAAAAGGGCAAACCCGGAATCGCGGCCCCTTCGTTCGCCTCCGGCAGCGCCCGTGCCAGGCTCCCAGCCTGCTTCCGCGAAACGCGTCTTGCAGGATTCGAGGAGGAGATCTATCGCCGGCGCGTCCACGACAGCGGACGCGAACACGAAACGCGTCTCCGGATGCGCGATCACCCAAATCGGCTGCTGCGTCGGGGCGACTTCGGGAAGTTCCGACGGCCAGCGCGGAGGCTGCCGCGCGGAAGCTAGGGCATCCCGCGCGTCGAGCACGAAGAGCAGACAGCCGCCCTCGCCCCCCGGCACAAGCAGGAGACGGCGCTTCGCCCGTCCATCCGTCCAACTCGCCGGGAGCGCCCCTCCTCTCGGCCGCCCCCAAACGAGCGCGCGCCCCAGCGCGGCTTCCAAACGCCGCACGGCGGCTTCGGGGGCATCGGGGAGATGATGGAGCTGCAAAGCACACGGCGCATCGTTCACCACAAACCGCCCTTCGTAGACCGATCGTCCCCCGAAAGACGCGGGATGATCGGGAGTCGCCTCTCCGCTCCGCCAGGTGAACACGCGCGCCGTCGCCGCGGGAGCGGCAATCGCCAGCGCCAACAGCACACCGAGCCGCACGGGGGAAGATCTCACACGCCATGAGCCTAGCCTGGATCTCTCACACTCCAAGGGGAAATCTCCACCCGAAAGGCAGAGAGACTCGGCCTCGTCTCCCGCTTCATCCATAGGACGGGATGCCGAGGCGCATCATCTTGGTTTCCGAACAGGCTCTTTGGCCCTCGCGCGGCGTTCCGAGGTTTGACCCGACGGCGAAGATCCGGAATGCTTTCCGCGTGCTTTCCGCCTCCCGCCCCGCGATCTCGTCCCAACCGTCAGCGCGCGACGGGGATATCGCTCGCATGATGTCGCCGCCGCCACCGCGATCCGCTCCGGAAAGCAACTGCGACGAGCTTCCGCATGATCGAACGCGCCACCCCGCGAACAAGGAGATGCAAGGATGACTTTTCGCACGCTCGCCACGCTCCTCCGCGGAGGAAAAATCCGAATGTTCAGGGCGCTCAACGGAGCGGCCCGCGACTTTCACCGCGTCGCTTTTCTCGCCGGAGCGATCCGGAGCGGCCTGTTGCCTCGGTTGGCGGCCGGCCCCGTCCCGCTCGACGCGCTCGCGTCCGCCCTGCGATTGGATCCGTCGGGACACGAGAGACTCGAGGCGTGGCTTCAGACAGGAATTGCCCTCGGAGAATTGGAGCAGCGACCCGGAGGGTATGCGGCCCGGAGCGCGCTCTCTCGGCGCTTGGCGGATCCGAAGCACGATGCCGCCGCCGCCTTTATCGAAGAGATCGCGGGGCTTCATCACGCGCTCCTGACCCAGACTCCGGAACGTCTCCATGCGGGCCGTCGGTTCACTCTTGCGGATCAGAATGCCCGCATGATCGCCCGATCTTCGCGTCTGATGGAGCCTTTTGTGTGCGAAGCTCTTGCCGGAGCGGTTCCCCGTCACGGCCCGTTCCGTCTCCTCGAAATCGGCTGCGGCGCCGCCGCCTATCTCCGCTTCGCGGCACGGCGCAACCCGGAGTTGACTGCCGTGGGAGTGGAACTGCAAGCCGAGGCGGCGGCTCTGGCCAGGGCCAATATCGCCGAATGGAATCTCGAAAAACGAGTCTCCATCGAACTAGGCGATATCAGGACTCGGACTTCCGAAGCTTCTTTCGACCTGGCGACCCTCCACCAGAACATTTACTACTTCCCCGTCGCTGATCGCGTCGCGTTGTTGCGGCACGTCCGTTCTTTTTTGAAACCCGAGGGGCGTCTGCTGCTCACAACCCTCAGTCAAGGGCGAGGATCCCCTGCGGCCGTTCTCGATCTTTGGGGCGCGATGACCGCCGGCTGCGGCCGCCTCCCCAAGCCGGCGGATCTGAAGGCGCAGTTGGAGAAAGCCGGATTCTCCGAGGTCACCTCGAGACGTCTCGTTCCGGGGGAAAGTTTCTTCGCCTTCGTCGGGATCCACCGCGCCAACCTCGGGCGCGTCCGAGAAAGGCGAAACGCGAAGTAAAACGGGCGCTCGCGTTCAGTGGATCTCTCGGAGAAGGCGCGGCAACTCCCGCGCCAGACGTTCTCCGAGGCATTTCATTCCCGCGTCGTTCGGATGGACATGGTCCGCGAATAAGGCCGGATCCGAGGGAAGCAGCGCGGGCCCCTCCAGCACTCGCACGGAGGGATAAGAGGGTGCAAGGGCGCGCAGCGTGGCGCGATATTCCTCGAGCGGCGCCGCGGCGTTCGCGGGAGCGGAGGCGCCCACCCAAGGGAACGGCGTGAGCAAGACGACCGGAAAGGCGGGGCGTCCCTCCAGGAGGCCGTCGAGAAGCGCGCGCGCGCGTCGCGCGAACTCCGCGATGGGCATCCCTTGGTTGTAGTCGTTGACGCCGAACGCCACCGTGGCCAGATCGCCTCCAAGCGGACGACAGAGCCGCCCCAGCGCCTCCTGCATCGTCTCGCCGCCGACGGCGAGATTTCGGAGTTCCCATCGCATGGCGCGCGCGGCAACCGCCGCGTAGACGCGCGCCGGCGAGGAGGCGAGCATCCCCTGGGTGATGGAATCGCCGATGGCCACCCAGGTTTTCTCGGGAGGAGGCGCCGCTTCGAGGAGCGCCCCCTCCTCCGCCTCGAGGGCGTCGAGGATGACCTCGGAGGCGTGCGGAAGCCAGATTTCCAGAGTGCGCACGCGGCGAGACGCCTGCGTGAAGATCTCCTCCGACCACGACTGCGGCCGGCCATCGGGCGGACCGATGCGACGCGGCTCTCCGCCGTCTACCGCGAGATCGAGGCCGTGATACGGACGCGCCGTGCCGGCGAAATGCAGCGCGAGCGCTATCCGCCGCGCGTCCGTGCGCAGCACCAGGCGCACTCCCGCGGTGGAACGCGCGCGGAGCCGCTTCCCCTCCGGCGCCTTCCAGAAGTCCAGAAGCGCGGAGGACATCCGCTCGAACGCCGTGCCGCCGTCGGCGGAGAAAATGCGCGCGGCGCCCCGCGCCCAATCGGGGTGATCGGCGAGATGGTGTTTAACGGAGGAAACGGCCATGGAACGCATTCTACAACGCGAAGCCCTCCACCTTCAACGCCACGGGCCGGAGCCCAAATTCCCGCGGAAAACGGGTGCGGACGCCCCCGCCGTCGAGGGGCGCGCGGAAAGGGATTTCTTCGTTCTGCGCCGGGGCAAGGCCCCCCAAAAGCTTCCCGTATCCGCGATCGCAAGCGGATCTCTCCGCCGGCGCAAAAGGAAATCACTCCGCGTCGGGCAACAGGGCGGCGGCGTAATCCTCCGCGACAAAGAGATCGAGGTCGCCGATCTGCTCGCCCATCCCGACGAAACGGATCGGCACTCCGATCTCCCTGCGAATCGCGACAACCACTCCGCCGCGCGCGCTCCCATCGAGCTTGGTGACCACGATGCCCGTGAGGCCGATCGCGGCGTGAAACTCTCGCGCCTGCGCGATGCCGTTCATCCCCGTCGGCGCGTCCATCACCAGCAAGGTTTCGTGCGGCGCGCCGGGGAGCGCCTTGCCGATGACCCGCCGAATCTTGAGGAGTTCCTGCATCAGATTGTGCCGCGTATGCTGCCTCCCTGCGGTATCCACGAGGAGATGGCGAAAGCCTCCCGCGACGGCGCGCCGCACCGCGTCGTGCGCTACCGCCGCGGGATCGGCGCTGGGCGCGCCCGCGACGACCTCGATGCCGAGGCGTTCG
>JABWAM010000092.1 GCA_013360985.1 Verrucomicrobiia bacterium
CGGCGGCCTTGAGCCCGCACTCCCGCGCCAGGCTCACGAGCTTCTGCCGCAACAGATGTCGTTCCGGTTTCATCCGATATGCTTCAAAGGATTTCAGGCCCATCGCCCAAGCTTCCCAACTGCGCCGCTCCACGGCCACCTCCGGAGGTGGCCGTGGAGCGCCTTCATCCCAGCCTGGTTCACGATCTTCAGCTTCCCCAAGGGGGGGTCACGATGTACCTGACGGTTTCCATCGTTTGCACTGAAACCACTTGATCCTCCGATTACGGATTTTATGATCCAGCACAAGGTTCACATGAAGGCTCGCGATCCATGTGCTGTCACGGCTGTCTCAACTGCCGCATTGCCTTGGACGATTGATGCCGAGGTTCGCTCCAACCGCGGCTGTCGCGCCCTTCGCATGCTCTTCGAAACCGTCTCCTAACCTCCTCCCTCCATGGCCATCCTCGTCTTCGTCACGCAGAAATGCCGTGCAGAGGCAGCGACCCACGGCTGCGCCAGGAATTTGGAGCGCCTTGTCGAACGAGTAGAGGCCGCTCAAACACTTCTCTATTTCGAACAGGATTTTCCACCGCCTTATCTCGTGAAGCGGGGATTCGGCATCTTCAACGGACGGCTCATCGCCAGACTATATGATGCTGGAGAACATCAGGTCATCTGCCTGCTCTCCATGCTGATCCGCGGTGCTCCCGACTACGACAGCGGATTCGGCATGGACCCGGAAGCCTACGGCAAGCAGCACTTCGAAAATCTGTTCACTCCGAAGGACCTGGAAGACTACGTCGCGGAGCGCACCCGCACGAGGCCGCCTCCCGAGCCACCGCCCCCTTCCGCTTCCGAATATGCGGTTCTCTACGCCATCCGTCCGGCCACCGCTGCGGGCAACGAAGTGCTCGTCTGTGAGTCCGACCGTTGGGTCCAGGACATCTCGGAACCCGCCGCCGCCGACCGTCTCATCCTCTTTCAGCGGACCATCCTTAGCCTCTTGGAACTGTCGGGAGAAGCGGCACTGGTCCCGGTCGAGGGCGCGCCCGACTGGCGGATTCTGGCAAGGAGGATTCCCGATAGTCCTGTTCTCTTTCTTGCCGGTTTATCCTCCCCAGGGAAGGGCGACGCAGATGTGGAAACACTTCGCGCCAAATACGCGGATTGCCTCGCCAATTCGCCCGCGCATCACGACATCTTGCGCAGGAGCCGTCGCACGTATCCTTCCGACGTGTTGCTGGACAACGATCTCTGGCTTGAGCTGGAGAAGGATAGGGTTGGCAACATGGCCCTTTCTCCCGAGGAGACTGAGGTCCTCGAGTCCGCCGAGCGCGGCAATGGGTTCCCCCTCTTCATTAACGGCCGGGCCGGAAGCGGCAAATCCACCATTCTGCAGTACCTCTTCGCGCATCGGCTCTACGGGCAACTCGCGCTGGATGAGCCCCCGGATTCCCTCCCTCTGTACTTCACCTGCAGCGACACCCTCCTTAAACGATCCCGCTACCTCGTCGAGCGAGTGATGCGCTCCAGCGCCCGTCGCGTGGGCGATGCTCGACGGCAGGCACGCCTCGAAGAAAACCAGCAGTCGATCGCCGCGTGTTTCCAGGAGTTCCACGCCTACATCCACGGATTGCTCCTACCTGAGGAGAAGGAGAAGGTCTTCCATCTCGCCCGGCGGATTGGCTACGCGGAGTATCGTCGGCGCTGGGAGGAGCGGTTCGGACGCACTCCGGGAGCCCTTGCCGAGTTCGGGCCCGAACTTTCGTGGCACGTCATCCGGACCTACATCAAGGGACTCAGTCCCGATGAGTTCATCGACCCAGAGGAATACCCCCAACTTGCCAGCGGCCAGCGAAGCGTGACAACGGAGGCGTATCGCCGAATCTTCGACCGGGTCTGGAAGGGTTGGTACGAGGAGCTTCGATCCAAGGGGTGGTGGGACGACCGGATCTCGCTCGTCATCTTTTGCGTCAAGAGCGGGTGCGTCCCGTTGCCTCGGCGGTGTTTTGCGACGAAGCCCAGGACTTCACGCGCGTGGAGCTCGAGATCCTCCTCCGCCTCAACGTCTTCTCTGCGCGAAAGCTCAAACCCGAGGACATTCCCGAGGTGCCGTTCGTGTTCGCGGGAGACCCATTCCAGACGATCAATCCCACCGGCTTTCGCTGGGAGGACATCAAGGCCGCCTTCACCCAGAAGTTCATCCTCGCCCTCGACCCTTCCTTGCGGTTGCGGCGAAGGGAGCTCAACTACCGAGAACTCTCGCTAAACTATCGCTCGTCCCAGAACATCGTCCACTTCTCCAATCTTATCCAAGCTCTGCGCGTGCGCCTCTTCGACCTCCACGAGGCCCGTCCCCAGAGACCATGGGAGGACCGCTGTGGTCCGGTCGTCGCATGGTATGCCGTGAACCACCCAGATTTCTGGCAGGTGTTTAAAGAGACCAATGACATCACGCTCATCCTGCCTTGCGCTTTAGGCGAGGAGGCCGACACCGTCGAGAAAGACCCCGTTCTGAAGGCGCACGTCACCTTCATGGAGGGCACCCCCATCAACGTCCTCAGCGCCGAGCGCGCCAAGGGAAGCGAATTCCCCCGCGTCGCCATCTATGGCTTTGGACGGGATGCCCCGCCGAATCTTCTGAGGCCGCTTGAAGGAGGGTCGTCCCATACGGACAACCGAGATGCCTCCCTGCCACTCGAGTACTTCCTCAACCGTCTCTACGTGGCGGCGAGCCGCCCGAAGAATCAGCTTCTCGTGCTGGATCCCCCCGAGCATCGGGCCTTTTGGCGCTTCGCTATGGATGAAGCTACGCAGAACCGCCTGCTCGGAGAGTTGCCCCAATCCGGAGTGGGCTGGACCGACCTGGTAACCGGCATGGTGGAAGGCAATGCGAACGGGCTTCGACTCGCTGAAGCCCCCGACCACGAAGCGAACGCCCGAAACTACCAAGAGCAGGGCTTAGCTCACCGAGATCCCACCTTTATGCGAAACGCCGCGTTCGCCTGGCGCAACGCGGGCCAACCGACGCGCGCTGCCGAGTGTCGCGCCCGCGCGCTTCTTTTTGAGGGACGGTGCCTCGATGCCGGCAACGAGTTTCGTCAGGTAGGTATGAACGATGCGGCCGTGGACGCTTGGTGGGAGTCCGGGGAGCCCGGGCTGACACGCATCCAGCGGGAGGGCAATGCGGACCCGGAGATCGCCTCGCGCGTTGAATACCGCTACGCAAACTTCCTTGCCTCTTCCCGCGCGACTGTGGAGCAGGGCCGCGCCTTGCTACAGGAGCTGCTCAACTCCGCCCGACAGGGCGAGACTCTTCCTTACGCGAGCCGCCCCTCTTGGGCTTTTGTGATTCGTCAGACCTTCCACAAACTCTGCGACCTTGCCCCCACCGACGGCACGACGGCTTTCTGGGCCGACCTCAAGGTCATCTCCCGCGGACTGATCGAGGCCGGTTTTAGCCTCGGCCCCTCCGACCTCGGCAACCTTCACTACCATTGCCACGAGTTTGCTGACGCAGTGGAGTGCTGGACCCGTGCCAACGAAACCTCATCTCCTGAATTCCGCCGTGCCAGGGCGCTGAGCACTCCCTTCCCGGACAACCTCCCCCTACTCCACGCGCTCGGCGAGGACGCGCGCGTAGCCGACGAACTCAGCGCGCATCCCAAAACCACCCTATCCCCCGAGATTAGCCGCATCGCCGGCGTCAGCCTGACGCTCCTTGTCCAGCCCGAGGCCGCTTTGCCGCATCTTCTCCGCTCGCGCGACCGCGATGCTCTCGGTCAACTCGCCATCGTGGCCCACGGCCGGGGATCCGTAGCCCAGCATGCGGCTGGCGCAATCCTCACCCTGGCTGTCATTCGCGAGGAGTGGCCCGTGGTCCTTGCGTTCTTGAAGTCGGGCGCCATCCCTGTACCCGGCAAGACCCCCGACTCTTTTGCCAAATGGCTCATCTCCCAGAAGAGCCGCCTGGAATACGCACTCGCACGCGCCCTCGCTCGTTCCCCGTCACTCCCTGACCTCCCTTATACCGAACGCAGCGACTCGCTTGTGTGCCAGAAGCCGATGGCCGAAATGCTCCGTCGCCTCCTTTTGGAGAACGGTTCGGGGTGGTTGGCTCAGCTCGCGCCCGAGGAGGCAGGGGCGGCCATCGAGCGAGCAGGGCATCGCGGCGATGCCCTGCGCTTCTACACGGTCGCTTTGCCCGCGGCCGACTCCAGCAAGCAATGCGCAAAACTCGCCAACGAACGCGGGATCGTTTGCTTGGAGCGTCAGCTTCGTAGCGCTGAGGATGAAGGGCGCAAAAAGCAGGCTGAGGACCTTCGCAAGGAAATTGCAGCGCGACGGGCCAATGCGGGCCTTGGCCTCGCGGACAAGCTTCCCGACTACCCAAAACTCGACGGTTTGGATGCGCTCCTCGCGCCTCCCACCCTGCCTGCTCCAAGCCCCCAGACGCCCATCCCCCCTGCGGCGGCCGCCATTTCCAGCGGCGTCGCAGCGCCGCCTGTGACATCTGTAACCGCTCCTGCTCCGACGGCGACTCACATCGTGTGCCAGGTGGACGACCTTCGCTTTGAACTCTTCCGTAACAGCGCCCGCCTGAACATCCAGCATGAAACAACCGGGAAGACCGCGAGCCTTCACCTCCGCGAAAACAGGATTGAGAGCGCCGACGTAGCCTTTGTTCCTGCCTCCGATCAGCCTAACGTCCACACCTGTGCTGACTGGTCTCTCCGAGTGGACCTCTCCCGCCTTGCCGGGGAGGCCGCAGCTGACCTTTACCTCGATGCCTCGGGCCTCCTCTTGAGGTTCTCGTTGAAGCCCAACTGACGCATCAGCTAACGACAACCTCGCCACTTGGACGAAGCCCTCCGCGTCCGCGTGCGCAGCCAGCCCAAGGAGGTGACCCAAATCCACGGATCCGCTCGATTTTCAGAGAGCAACCCTCCTCATCATCCATGGAGGATCGGAGAGGTGGGTCGTGTCGAGATTCCCGACTTCCCACACGAAGGGTGTGACGACTCGGCCGGCGGCCTCGCCCTCCCTTTCCCCCGTCCGTGCTTGGAAAAAATCCGCTCGGTCGCGAAGCGAGGGAGGACGCCGCCGCTGGCGGCGCCGCGGCCGCGGCTTGAGTCCAAAATGTGGCGAGGGCGTCGCATGTTCCTCGACCGAGGATGGACTCCCCCACGCCTGACGCGGGGATTTGGGGAGGCGGGCCCCTCTTGATTCCCTTCTTCCAGGTGTGGGCGCGTGATTTGAAGAGGCCGTTGAGCGCGGGCGCGCGCTTTGTCGAATCGCCGGGCTCGGCGGCTGCGCGCGCATCGACGCTTTGCGCAACCCGCGACGGGCGCCGTCGGCGCGGCTTTTCCCGGATGCGGGATGGTGATAGACTCGCTTCCCCCACGAGGAAAGCGCGATGCCTTCGACGTTTCCGCAACATCTTCCCTCCGCCGACGGCGAGGGGGCGGTCCGCGATTTGCGCCGGTTCTGTTTCGCCGCGATGCGTCTCGCGCTCGGAAAGGAGCCCTCCGACGCGAGCGCTTACGACAAATATCAAGCGCTCGCGCTCACTCTGCGCGGACGTCTCATGGATGGCTGGCTTCAGACGGAGCGCCGCATTCGAGAGTCGGGGGCGAAGCGCGTCCATTATCTGTCGCTCGAGTTTTTGGTGGGGCGCACGCTCCAGAACGGGGTGCTCAACCTCGATCTCGAGGAGCCTGCGCGCGCCGTAATGCGCGAGATGGGGATGGTGCTCGAACAGGTCTACGAGGAGGAGCACGACGCCGGACTCGGCAACGGCGGCCTCGGACGCCTCGCCGCCTGCTTCCTCGATTCGCTCGCCACCCTCGGTTTCCCCGCCTGCGGACATGGGATCCGCTACGAGTACGGAATTTTCAAGCAGAAGATCCAAGATGGCCGCCAGATCGAGCAGCCCGATTACTGGCTCTTTCGGGGGAACCCGTGGGAAACCCCGCGTCCCGAGGAGATTCGACGCGTCCGCTTCTACGGAAGAACGCGCATCGCGACGGACGCCGACGGCCGCGATCGCGTCGAGTGGATCGAGACGGATGACGTTCTTGCGCTCCCTTACGAAACGCTGGTTCCCGGTTACCGCAATGGGATCGCCAATCCGCTCATCCTCTGGTCGGCCAAGTCCGATCAGGAGTTCAACTTCGACTACTTCAACCACGGCGACTACATCCGCGCCGTCGAACAGCGCAACTCGGACGAGACGATTTCGAAGGTCTTGTATCCCAACGATCACACGTCGGTGGGACGGGAGCTGCGCCTCAAACAGCAGTACTTTTTCGTTTCCGCCGCGCTCCAGAGGATCCTCGACGAGTTCCTGCGTCAGCATGGCGACCTTGCGCTCCTGGCCGACAAAGTCGCCATCCATCTCAACGATACGCATCCCGCGATCGCCGTCGCCGAGCTCATGCGCCTCCTCGTGGATGAGCATCGCCTCGGATGGGAACCGGCGTGGGCTCTCTGCGCGCGAACCTTCGCCTAAACGAACCACACCCTCATGCCGGAAGCGCTCGAGCAGTGGGAGGAGGGCCTTTTCGGACGGCTCCTCCCGCGCCATCTGGCGATCATCTACGAGATCAACCGCCGCTTCCTCGATGAAGTGATGGCGCGGTTTCCCGGAGACCTTGAGCGCGTGCGGCGGATGTCGCTGATCGCGGAGGACGGGGCGAAACGGATTCGCATGGCGCACCTCGCCGTCGTGGGCAGCCATTCGGTCAACGGAGTGGCCGCCCTTCATACGGAACTGCTCCGCCGCCGACTCCTCCGCGATTTCGCGGAGATATGGCCCGAGCGTTTCAACAACAAGACCAACGGCGTGACGCAGCGGCGTTGGCTGCACCAGGCCAATCCCGCGCTCTCCCGCCTCGTCACGGAGGCGATCGGCGAACGATGGCTTACCGATCTCGACGATCTGCGCCGCCTCGAGGCGCATGCCGAGGACGCGGGGTTTCGCGAGACGTGGTTGGCGCTCAAGTACGGCAACAAGGCGGTGCTCGCCGCGTGGATGGATCGAGCGCTGGGGATCAAGGTGAATCCGCAAAGCCTGTTCGATGTGCAGGTCAAACGGATCCACGAATACAAGCGCCAACTTCTCAACATCCTCCGCGTCGTGGCGCTTTGGCTTCGGATGAAGGACGCGCCGGAACGCGATTGGACGCCGCGCGTCGTGCTCCTCGGGGGGAAAGCGGCGCCCGGTTATTTCATGGCGAAGCTCATCATCAAGCTTTGCCACGACGTCGCCCGGGCCGTGAACGCCGACGAATCCCTCAAGGGTCGCCTCAAGCTCGTCTTTTTGCCGAACTACGGCGTCTCCCTCGCCGAGCGGATCTTTCCCGCAAGCGATCTTTCGGAGCAGATCTCCACCGCCGGCACCGAGGCCTCCGGCACGGGGAACATGAAGTTCGCGCTCAACGGCGCGCTCACCATCGGGACTCTCGACGGCGCGAATATCGAGATCCGGGATGCCGTCGGATCAGACAACATCTTCATTTTCGGCCTGACCGAGAAAGAGGTTGCGTCCATGAAGGCCTCGGGCTACGAGCCGCGCGCTTTCTACGAGGCGGACGCCGAGATCCGTCGCGTCGTGGATCTCCTGGCTTCGGGATTCTTCTCGCCGGAAGAACCGCGCCGTTTCCAGCCGATCGTGGACGGCCTTCTCGGCGGGGATCCATATCTGATCCTCGCCGATTTCGCGAGCTACCTCGCCGCGCAGGAACGCGCCGAAGCGTTCTACCGTCGGCGCGACGCGTGGGCCGCCGCGTCGATCCGCAACGTGGCGCGGATGGGCTTCTTTTCCAGCGACCGGACGGTTCGTCAATACGCGGAGGAGATCTGGAAAATCCGCTCCCTCGCGTCGTGAAAGCTTTCGCCGCGTTCGCGGAGAAGCGCCGGCGCCCGCGTTTTTTCGCCGCCGGCGTCCTCGTCTTGCTCCTGATGGCCGTCGGCCTCTGGGGCTTTCTCCGGACGCGCCAAACGTCGTCCCTCCTCGCCTGGGGAACGCCCGCGGAGCGCGCCTCGCTCGCGCGCCTGCTCGGGGAGTTCGAGCGCCGCCACTGGCGCGTGAACATCGCGCTCGAGACGAGCGGCGATGCCGAATCCACCGTGGCGGTCTTGATGGAGCGAGCGAAGGAGGGGCGCGCTCCCGACGCGGCCTTGGTGCGCGCCGAGGACCTGGACGCGCTCCTCGCCGCCGACGCCCTCCAACCGGTCGTTGTGGACGAAGGCGAAGCCGTGGGACAAATCACGGCGCTGCGTTCGGCATTCGAGCGGAACGGAAAAACCTGGGGGGTTCCGTTCGGATGGTCGGTCCTCATGCTCTATTACGACCGCGGGCTTTTCGAGGCGCGCGGCATTCCGATACCGCGGGATTTTTGGGACTGGGGCGATTTGCTCGCGGCCGCTCAAGCGTTGACCCAGCATGACGCCGAGGGGAAGAGGGCGCGGCGCTACGGCCTCGCGATCGAGGGCGCCGCCGGAGAGATCGCCGCGTTTCTCTGGCAGAATCGCGGACAGATCGCGGACGAAACCGGGCGATGGACGCTCACGGATCCGCGTTATGTCCAGTCGAATGCGGAGGCCCTGCGTTTCTACGCCTCGCTCGTCGGCGTCCATCGCGTCGCGCCGCCGCCGGATTCTCGCGGGGCGCTCGCGCTCTTCGCCTCGAAAAAGGCCGCGATGGCGATCGGGCCGCGGCATTGGGCGGCCGATCTCGACGGGGCGCCCGGCCTCGATTGGGATATCGCTCCGCTGCCGAAGGGGA
>JABWAM010000093.1 GCA_013360985.1 Verrucomicrobiia bacterium
GATCTGTAGGCCGGCCGAAGCTGGCAAGGTTCTCCAGGTGTCGCCGTAATCGGTACTCATGATGGCGCCTCTGCGGGCGGAAGAGAAGAGCGTGCCGCTGTTCACCGGATCGAGAGCGATGGCGTAATCCGGCCCGTTCAACTCCTTCCAACTCGACATCCCGTCGCTGCTGCGCCACCACGTGGAACCGCCGCCTGAGCGCGGGCCTGCCCGATACACCATTCCATCCTTGTTCGGATCAAACAGCACCATGCTATAAGCCAGCGGCGCTTCCGAAAAGGGGATCCGGCTCCAAGTCGCGCCGGCGTCGGTGGTCCGGTGCAGGCCACCGTATCCGCCCATGTACAAGACGCCCTCGTGGAAGGGGTCCAGGGCGAGTTGACTGAATGGCGACGAGAAGCCGGTGGGGCTGGTCTGGATCGCCGTGGACGTCGAGGGAACGATGCGCACCTTCGGGGGGCGGCTGGTGGGCGATCGCGCGGAGGTTGGGAAGCGCGGCGGACGCCTTGAGGCCGACGGCCAGAGGGATCAGCGCCTCGCGCGTCGCGTCTTCGGCGCGCTCCAAGGCCATGGGGAGCGCGGCGCGCGTGGCGTCGCCGCCGACGCGCGCGAGCGCGGAGACCGCGAGGAGACGGAGGCGTTCGGAAGGAGAAGAGAGGCACTCGATCAAGGGGGGTTCCGACGGGGCATCGCGGAGTTCGCCGGCGGCCCAGGCGGCTTCGACTCGCAAATCGGTATTCGTCGAAGCGAAGAGCTCGCGCCACTGCGGCGCGACCGCCGTTCCGCGCCGGCGAACCGTTTCCTCGCTGACCGCGCGGCGGACAAAATAGTCGGGGTCGTCGAGGAGCGGACGAAAATCGGAGACAAACGAGGGATCATCGCGAAGAGCCCGCAACCGCGCCTCGCGACGGAGGCGCGGATCCGGTTGCGTGAAGGTGTAGGCTTCAGGAGGAGGCGCGGGACGCGGAACGAAGGCGGCGTCCGAGATCGGCGGGGGAGCGGCGGAGGAGGCGGCTTGATTGCGCACGGCGGGGACGGCGTCCGTTCGGGCGATCTCGGCGATCGGAGCGGCGTTGCGCGGATCGCCCGCGTCCATGAGGGCTTCGACAGCGCGGATGCGTTGGATGCGGTCGCGATCGTGAAGGGCGCGCAGGAGGAGTTCGCGCGTGGCTTCGTTCGCGTAGGGAAGCTCGACGGCGGCGAGGCGAAGGGCTGCCGCGGCGAAGATCAAGGGTAGAGCGAATCGCATTGGGAGGAGATCGACGCGTCAGGATTGACGGGCCATTCGGCGACGGAGCAAAAGTCCAGCGATGGCCGCGAGAACGGCGCCGGCGGCGAGCGTTTGTTGAAGGAAAGCCTTCCAAAGCACGGGTTCTTCGCGCAGGAGCTCCACGCTGACGGCCTGGAGGCCGGCGGCGAACGGGTTCCACGAGAGGATCGCGTGGCGCCAGGAGGCGGAGAGGACGGGCCCCATGAGAAGGGGGATCAGGCTGCCGAAGGCCACGAGGCAGATCAGGGCGAAGGCGAAGGCCGTGGCGGCTGCGGTGGCGCGCGCCGCCGCCGAGCAGGCGAGCGAAGCCGCGGAGGCAAAGAACAGCGTGGCGCCGACGACCGCCAAGCTGATCAGCGTGCCCGCCCATTGGTAGTTTTCGAGGTAGGCGAGCATCCACCACATCGGGGCGCCGGCGACGAGGAGGAGGAGGACGAGAAGCCCCGCGGAAAACGATTTTCCGAGAAGGATCGTGCGCGCGCGCAAGGGGGTTTGGCGCAGCAGATCGAATTGGCGCTCCTCGACTTCGGCGGTCACGGCGCCGGCGAGGAGCGCCGGCGTAAGCAGGACGACGACGAGGACTTGGAAGGCGATCATCGCGAGCTTGAGAACGTCGAGGTGAAGCGTGGCGCCGCCGCGCACCATGAGTCCGACGAAGACGAGGGAAATGGTGAACGTGGCGTACATGCCGCGAATCAGCCAGGGGGCTTGGCTGAAGGCGCGGCTGCGCAACTCTTTGGCGAGGATCGGATTGGTCCATCGACCGATGGGGCGTCTTCTCCGCCGAGGATCCACGAGGACATAGGGAAAACGGAGGCGGCGTTTCGCGGCGGCGGGGGCGAGGTCGCTGCGGTAGCGTTCGAACCGGTGGGGGAAGAGGAGGCGGAGGACGCCTGCGAATGCGGCCAGGGCGCCGAGCGCGCCGCAAGCGCCGAAGTGGACGGCGAGGGCGTGGCGCGGGTCCACGGGCGCGCCCATCTGCGCGAAGAGGTCGGGTTCGACGACGGCGAGCATCGCGGCGAGCGGACTCGCGTGGGTCGTCCAAGCGAGCGACGGAAAGCTTGCCACGAGGGAGCGCAGGAGCAAAGGAGGGAGGATCGGGAGAACGCCCCAAACGAGCGCCGCCGAGTAGGTGACCACGAGCGCGGTGAAGCTCTGGCGGCTCCAGGCGCTTACGGCAAAACCGAGCAGGCCTGTCGCCGCTCCCGCCGCGGCGATAATTCCGAAGATTGCGGCGACTTGCGCCGACGCGGTCCCGCCGAGGAAGAAGGTGGAGGCGAGGGCGGGGAGCGCGGCGAGCGAGACGAGGAGCAGGAAGCATTGCGACGAGGCGATCTTGCCCCAGGCGATGCTCCAGGGGCGAAGGAGCGTTTGAGTGAGCAGGTCGTAGGTGCGGTTCTCCTTTTCTGAGGTCAGGCTCGTGGCGGTGAACGCCGGGGCGATGAGCAGCGCGAGGAGAAGGCCGCCGAGCGAGACGGTGTTGAGAAGGGCGTGCGACGCTTGTTCGCCGAGCGAGTACATCCCCTCGGAAGGCCAGAGCGCCAGCGCGAGTCCGGAGAGAATCGCCGCGACGAGGAAGATAGCCCATGCCGCGCGCGGAGCGCGGAGCGTGGTGATCAATTCGCGTTGGAGAATCGGGCTGGGCAAGGGGAGCGGGAGGCGAGGGAGGCGGACGTGGAGAGGGAGATGCGCGAACGAGGAGGTGAAGAAGATTTCGAAGAGGCGGGGCGCGACCGAAATTTTCTCCGCTTACATCTCGTGAGGATTGACGCCGACGCCGACGATCGAACAGGCGACGACGGCCTCGATGCCCAGTTCCTCAGCGCGTTCAATCGCGGCATCGCTTTCGGTGCCGGGATTGAGCCAGACCTTGCGAATCCCTTTGGAAGCAAGCTCTTGAAGAACGCCCGGGACGAGGTTGGGCGGGAGATAGATGCTGGCTTCGTCCACGCCCGCGGGAAGTTCCCGCGCGGATTTGAAGGTTTTCAGGCCTTCGATCTCCGCCTCTTTCGGATTGACCGGGTAGACGGTCCAGCCTTGTTGCATGTAGGCGCGAACGGCCTTGTTGCCGAACTTTTCCTGATTGGCCGATGCGCCGATGATCGCGATGGTTTTCATGGCAGACGAAGGGTTGAGGGGCAAGGGATCATCCCGCATCTTTTCCGCTTTCCCATTGCGCAAGATGCGCCACGACATTTTGTCTCTGGGGCGGACAAAAGGCGAGGAGGAGTTTCTTGGATTCTCGGGAAAATGAGGTTTCCACCGGGGAGATGAGGCGAAGGCGCGCGAATCGCCTCGGGAACACGACGCTTCGCTCCTGCGGGCGGGTTTTCATTTCGGCTCTGAAACTTCACGTCAGGTTTCGCCCAAGTAAAACTGCCGCACCCGTTCGTTGGCAAGCAGTTCGGCGGCGACGCCTTCCATCACGATCTGGCCCGTCTGGATCACGTACCCGCGGGAAGCGATCTGGAGGGCCATGTGGGCGTTTTGCTCGACAAGGAGGATCGTGGCGCCCTGCGCGTTGATCCGTCGGATCGTTTTGAAGATGGATTGAACGATGATCGGAGCGAGGCCGAGCGAAGGCTCGTCGAGGAGCAAGAGGCGGGGACGCCCCATGAGAGCGCGGCTGATGGCCAGCATCTGCTGTTCCCCTCCGCTGAGAGTGGCCGCGCTCTGACGGCGGCGTTCCCGGAGCCGGGGGAATATGCGAAAAACCCCATCGAGGTCCGTGGCGATTTCCGCGCGATCATGGCGCAGATACGCCCCTGCCATGAGGTTCTCATCCACGGTGAGATTCGCAAAGACCGCGCGTCCTTCCGGCACGTGGGCGATCCCGAGCGCCGCGATCTCGTGCGGGGGCAAGCGATGAAGGGCCTGCGCGTTTTGAAAAAGAATGGCGCCTTCACTGGGACGGATCAGACCCGACACCGCGCGGAGGAGCGAGGATTTCCCCGCGCCGTTGGCGCCGACCAAGGTTACGATCTCTCCGTCGCGTACGCGCAGCGTGACGCCCTTCAAGGCATGGATGGCGCCGTAGTGGACCGAGAGGTTTTCGATGGAAAGCATGGAGAGAACGCGTGCGGCGAAGCGTGAGCAGGGAGTTGGAAGCGGAACGCAGGCTCCGGGAGATGCGCCGAGTCGGGGGAAATGGATCAGACCCGTTTGCGGATCTCAACTCTGCCTCAAGGCGTCGCGAACCAGCGTTTCAACCTCGACGTCGGCGCCGAGGCGGTCGAAGACGGCGCGCACGAGCCGATGCGCCTCGACCTGTTTCCAGCCGAGCGAAATAAGGGCGAGCACGGCGTCGTTGATTTTCTGCTCCTCGGGAGTCAACGCATGTTTCGCGCTGGCGGCCTCCCAAGCGCCGGCGACGCCGACATGATCTTTGAGCTCCACGATCATGCGTTCGGCGGTCCTTTTGCCGACGCCCTTAATTTGCGCCAGGGCCTTTGCGTCGCCGTGGACGACGGCGCCCTTGAACGCCGCCACGCTTGTGCCGCTCAGGACGGCGAGGGCGGTCTTCGGGCCGATGCCCGACACCCGTTGCACGAGGAGGCGGAAGAGGTCGCGTTCCTCGGGGTTCGCGAACCCGTAGAGTTCGTGAGCGTCCTCGCGGATGGCGAGGTGGGTAAGCAGCTCCACGGATTGACCAGGCGGCGGGAGGCGGTCGTAAGTCGAAAGCGGAATCGTGACCTCGTAGCCGACACCGTTCACATCCACCACGGCGTGCGTGGGATGCGCCTGCGCAAGCTTTCCCCGGAGGTGGGTGATCACGGGAAAACGATGCCGCGAGGAGGCGTTCGAATCAAGCGCCTCGGCGCTCCGATCCGGGTGGAGCCGAGGCGATGGGAAAATCTTAACGAGAGAGCTTGATCCAGCGGCCGGAAGACGCGCTGCGCGTCACCGCGTCGAGCACCTGTTGATTGCGCAGGCCGTCCACAAAGTCCGGCGTCGTCGGTTTTCCGAGCGCCGCGGCGTTCACGAAGTCGGCGATCGCGTGGACGAAGGTATGCTCATAGCCGATGATGTGTCCCGGCGGCCACCAGGCGCCGACAAAGGGATGGACGCCTTCGGTGATGAGAATATCGCGGAAGCCCCGACGGTCCGCCGGGTCGTCGCCGCGATAGAACTTCAGACGGTTCATGTCTTCGAAATCGAAAACGAGAGAGCCCGTCGAGCCGTTGATTTCGATCTGGATGCCGTTCTTGCGTCCGAGCGCGAAACGCGTCGCTTCGAGGTTGCCCAGCGCGCCGTTCCGAAAGCGGGCGAGACACATCGCCGCGTCGTCCACGGTCACTCTTCCCATCGTCCCGCCTTTGGCCCGGGCGCGCAGGCCTTCGGAGCGGCCCGAGGCGACGGGGCGTTCCTTGACGAAGGTGTGGAGCAGGCCGGTGACTTCCGCGAATTCGCCCACGAGATTCCGCGCGAGGTCGATGATATGGGCGTGGATGTCTCCGTGCGTTCCCGAGCCGGCGAGTTTGCCCTGGAGCCGCCAGACCATGGGAAAGTTGGGATCGGCGATCCAATCCTGGAGGTAGCGCGCGCGGTAGTGGCGGATTTCGCCGAGGTCGCCGGCGGCGATCATTTTCTTCGCCTGGGCGATTGCGGGGATGCGGCGATAGTTGTGGCAAACCATATTCGTCACGCGCGCCTTCTTCACGGCGGCGACCATGCGCTCGCATTCGGCGACGCTCATCGCGAGAGGTTTTTCGCACAAGACCGCCTTGCCGGCCTTCGCGGCGGCGATGGCGATCTCGGCATGCGTGTCATTCATCGTGGTGATATCCACGAGGTCCACGTCGGGCCGCGCGACGGCCTCGCGCCAATCCGTGCAGATTTCCTCCCAGCCGTAGCGGGCGGCGGCGACGCGCGCGGCGTCCCGGGTACGCCCGCAAAGGAGTTTCATGCGCGGCGCGGCCTTGAGATCGAAGAAGCGAGCGACTTGGCGCCAGGCGTTCGAGTGCGCCTTGCCCATAAAGCCGTAACCGATCATGGCGACATTCAGCGTTTTCATGCGGCGATTTGTATCCAATCCAAGGTTGCGAGGCGAGCGGAGAAGAGGAGGCGAGCGGGGGGGAGAATCGAAGAGAGAGGGAGGGAGGATAACGCTTTCAGCCGCGCGACGTCGCGCGCCCTTCCGAAGGGAGGGGTTCCGAGAGGAGGCGCGTGGCGAGCCGGTGGGTTGCGCCCGGAGGAAGCGTCACCGCGCAGTCCGCCACGTTGCCCGCCTCGACGCAGAGCATGAAGGGCCATTCGTCATCTCCGAAGTCCGGCATGGCTTTCGCTTTGGCGATCCAGGGATTCCAGAGCACCGCCGCGTCGGAACCTTCGCGCTCCACCGCGAGCGCGCGTTTTCCGGTGGGATCTTGGACGACGATCCTGTTCCGGTGTCCGAGGTAGATTCGGTCGGTTTCGGCGGCGAGACGCACCGGCCCCTCCGCTTCCTGTCGGATTTTCCACCCGCCTCCGGAGGTGTCCGCAAACGGCCCGTGAAAACCTTGAACGACAACCTGACGGACGTCGGCGACTGCGAGATAGGTGTGCAGGGCTTCTTCGAAGGTAAAGGCGGAGGGCGAGAGATTGGTCGCGCGCAATTCCACGAGGAGCGAGTTTCCGACGACGACTCGTAGTTCGAGACGGAAATCGTGCGGCCAAAGGCTGCGCGTTTCGGCATCGCTTTCCAGAGCGAGCACGACGGCGACGGCGCCGTCGGGTTGAGGCGCCGCGCCGCGCAAGCTCCACTCGCGAAGACGCGCGAAACCGTGCTGTGGCGCGGCAGGATCGTCGCGGCGTCGCCCGAACCACGGGAAGACCACGGGGATGCCGCCACGGATCGGCCGCCCCGCGGCGAACCAGCTCGAACCGCTCATAAAGAGGCACGGCGTCGTCGAGGGGCCGGATTTCGGGCGAAAATAGGTGAGGTGCGCGCCGTGGAAATAGAGATGCGCTTCCGCCAGAGGCGTGTTCACCGCGATGCGCGGCAAACCGTTCTCGCCGGTTTCCCGTCGCGCGAGGCCAGGGAGGATCCAATCTTGAGCGGACATCGTCAGGGGCGGGGTTTCGGGGTTCGGCGGAAGAGGTTGTACTTGAGAATGCAGCGGAGGACCGAAATTCCATCGCGCCAAGAGATCTTCTTTCCCTCCTCATAGGTGCGGCCGCGATAGGAGACCGCGACTTCGTAGATGCGCGCGCGCAACTGGGCGACTTTCGCGGTGATCTCGGGATCGAACCCGAAGCGCGGTTCTTCGAGGTGAACGCGGCGCAGCACCTCGATGCGAAACACCTTGGAGCAGGTCTCCATATCGGTGAGGTTCAAATTGGTGAACATGTTGGAGATCGTCGTGAGCAAACGATTGGCGACATAGTGCCAAAAGAAGAGGACCCGATGCGCGTTCGATCCGATGAAGCGCGAGCCGTAGACGACGTCGGCGTCGCCTTCGAGGATCGGGGCGATCAGCGTCGGGTATTCCGTCGGGTCGTATTCGAGGTCCGCGTCCTGCACGAGGACGATCGGCGAGGCGGCATGGGCGAATCCCGTGCGCACGGCGGCGCCTTTGCCTTGGTTGGCTTCATGCCGAAAGAGGCGAATGCGAGGGTCTTCCGCGGCCAAGCCGGCGAGAATTTCTCCCGTGCGATCCCGCGAGCCATCGTCCACGATCAACAGTTCCCGCACGCTCGGCTGGGCGCGGACCCGTTGGACGGCGCGGGCAATGGTCGCCTCTTCGTTGTAGACAGGCATGACGACGCTGACGCACGGCTCGGCCACGGCGGACATGCTACCCTGGTTCTTTCACGCTCCAAGGCAAATCTGTCCGGCGGCCCCGGTCCATCATCCCCTCTGGGCAAGGAGGAGGGACTCCCAAGGGAAGAGATGATGAGATCTTCTTCATTCCAGAGGAATCCCAGGGGAGATCATGATGCGCCGGGGCGTTTCCTCGGGAAAATCTTTTCGACTTGCTCACGCTGCAGAGGTGGGATTAACCTTTCGATGATGCGGCGCCTCTCCGCGACGATTCTTCGTCCAAGAATCCTTCTCGGATGGCTTTTGTTTTTCGCTCCCCCCCTTGCGCGGAGCGCGCCGGCGTCCGTGGAGAACCTGCTTCCCAACCCCACTTTCCGCGATGAAAACGACGACGGAAAAGCGGATGGATGGGAGGCAAAAACGTTCATTTTCGAGAAGGATCCGGACGATCCGAAGCGAAAGCGTCTCACCCTCAAGATCAAGCAGGAATCGGACCGCCAGATTGTCGGCGAGGTCTCGACCGTCTTCCCCGGGCCCGAAGGGTTTTATCGCGTCGTTCTTCGCTATCTCGACGAAAACGACGGGATCAGTCTTGGGAAGTTCCTTGTGAACGGGAAGGTGATCCACGTATGGGATTTCGACAATATCTTCCAGAGTCATCCCATAGCGCAAGAAAAGCGGGGTTGCGCCTCTGATTTTCAGAGGGGAGTCGGCGGTCGATTGGAGAAGTGAGTTTTACGATTTCAA
>JABWAM010000002.1 GCA_013360985.1 Verrucomicrobiia bacterium
CCGGCGCCGAGGCGCTCGCCGCCGAGGCGCGACGGCGTTGGCCGGGACGGGAGATCACCCTCGTTTTCGGCGCGCTCGCGGACAAACGCGTCGCGGAGATGGGAAAAATTCTCAGCGCCGTCGCTGCGGAAACATTTCTCGCGCCGACGCCGAGCGAACGCGCCGCCTCGCCGGAGCAACTCCGCGCCGCGGTGCCCTCCGGACGAACGATGCCGTCGCTTCGCGAGGCTCTCCTCGAAGCCGACCGCCGGGGGCGGCCGATCCTCGTCGCGGGATCGCTTTTTCTCGCCGGCGACGCCCTGTCGCTCCTCGGCGGCGAAGATCCTCCGGAACATCCGAACGAACTGTTGCGCTGAAAACGTGTCCGTCCCGCTTCTCGCCAAAATCTCGCGCATCCTCCGAAGCCTTTCGTCTCGCGCGGAACGACGCCGCGCAACTTTTTGACGGCATCGGTTTTGAACTGCGACAACGCTTCGATGTCCGATCGCTCGAGCGCGGGAGGGCCCGGATCGATCGGGAATTCGACGCAGGCTGAAATGAAAAGGCCGTATCTGATCTTCGCCTCTGTTGTCGCGATCCTGTTCGCCGGTTTCTGGTTACACGACTGGTGGATCCATCGAGGCTTGATCACTTTCGACGCCAAAGACGCGCCGGCCTTCCAGGTTCTCAAAAGGATGGAGCGCCAATCGGGGTTTGCCATCCTCGCGTCCACCAATCTGAATGCGAAGGTCACCGTTCACTTTCGCAAGACGCCGATCGAGCAGGCGCTGGATGTGGTCGCGGACCAGACCGAGGGGCGCTGGCAGAAGGTGTTCCTTGTGGGCAGGGACAAAGCGGCGCTGCAAAAACTGTGCGCCGAAGTGGCCGCGCGCGGAACGCCCTTCCTGATGACGTCTTGGAACCGGATGGGAAATGCCCCCGAAGCTCTGGATCCTGAAAAGCTCCGGAAAGGCCCGGTGACGCCGCTCGCCGGCGCGCACCCGCTGCACGACGCGGCGCTCGCGATCGCGCTCCGATCCGCCACCCCGATCGTGACGCAGGCGGATTGGAATCCTTTTATCAAGGCGTTGGCGCCCTCGTTTCCGAACGTCGAAAAGGCCGTGAAAGATCTCGCCGGCGCCGCATCCGCGCGATGGGAGCAGGCGTATCAGTTTCGCGTGGGAGGACGCGGTCTCGGAGGAGGCGGCGGTTTTGCCGCGCGCGGCGAAAGCGGCGGTGGTGGAGGCGACGGAGAAGGCCGCGGTTTCCGCGGTCTCTCAAGCAATGGAGACGGAAGAACGAACCAACCGTTTTCGGCGCAGATGGCGCTCCTCACCGACGCACAGCGCGCCGCGATGGAAAAGACGCGAGCGGAGATGCAGCAGCGCATGGCCGAGTTTCGGGCGATGACTCCCGCCGAACGGGCGCAACGCATCGCCGAGATGATCGACGGCGGAGGAAGCCCCGCCCAGCAGCAGCGCGCCCAAGCCCGCGCCCTTCGACGCATCATGAACACCACACCGGAGCAGCAGGTCCGGATGAACCAACGCTTCGAAAAGCGTCTCGAACGCCTCCAGCAGCGCATGCAGCACGGTTCGGCGCCTCCCCCGGGACCCCAGGGAGGGAGATGAAGGCCGAACCCTTCGTCGGCGTTGGCGCGGGGATTTCCCCGGGAAACGCCGGCTGTCGCGGCGGATCGGACGCTCGCGCCGTGGGCCGAACCAACGCTCCGTCCGTTTTCCCTGGGGCGCGACGGGGAAGGCCGTCGCCGTTCGAACGCCCCTTGTTTTCGCTCCAACCACGGGGCTTCACCCTGATCGAACTCCTGACGGTCATCGCGATTCTCGGAATGCTGGCCGGCATGCTGTTCCCCGCCCTGCGACAAGCGCGCGAACGCGGCAAGTCGGTTCAGTGCGTCAGCAATCTCCGCCAACTGGGCCAAGCGGTGCATCTCTATGCGAACGATCACGGCCAGCGGCTGCCGGTCGTGGAGCCGCTCCCCGCCAATCCCGTGCATCCCGAGGCGCCACTTCCTCGCCTCTGCGATGCGCTCGCTTCCTACGCGCAGGGCGGCCGGGACGTTTTTCATTGTCCGTGCGACCGCCCTCCCACCGACAGCCCGACCCAACCGCATGTGCCTCGGTGGCAGGAAACGGGAGCGGGCACGACCAACGGAACCAGCTACAGTTGGCAATATCCCTATCAGGGCGACTTGGTGGATGCGCCAACGTTCTTCATCAAGGCGAAGCCTATGGAAAAAGCGATTCTCATGTGGGACTACGACCGGGTGCATCTCTTTCAACGAGATCCCAAGAACGTTCTTTATGTGGACGGCCACGTGCAAAGCAACTGAGACCCTCCTTTCGATCGCCGCGTTTGGCGCTACTCGGGTTTGACCTTCGCCGCGCCCTCTGGGAATTTCCGAGCTTGTGAGCGCCCGCGGCCGATTCCCTTTTTTCCGCGCCCTCCGCCAACTCGTGGCCCTTGCGGTTCTTGCGGCCGTCGCCGCGGCGGCATGGCTGCATTTTCACGGGCTCCCCGGGCCTTGGCGCGACGCCGTCGTTCGCGAACTGGACCGCCAAGGCGTCGCCTTGACCTTCGCCTCCTTGCGATGGGATCTCTTTCGCGGCCTCGTCGCCCGTCAGGTCGCGTATGTCCCTCCGGGAAATCGCGCGTGGCGCGTGCGCATGGAGACCCTCGCACTGAATGTGAATCTGCCGGCGCTCGTCGTCGGGCGCCTCGCGCTCAACGAGATCGCCGTCGAAGCGGAAAGCGTGGCGCTCGATCCGGGGGACGGATCGCCGCCGCTTGCGATTCGTCGAGCGGAAGCCGAGGTGAAACTCGCCGGCGCGGGTCGCGTGGAGCTTCGCCACGCGCAGATCGAACTCCCGGGGCTCCAGGCGGATTTTGACGGCCGCCTCCTCTTGGTCGGCGCGGCGGCAGTCCCTCCCGAAAGCGGCCCGCGGCCCGCGGCGGAAGGCTGGCGCGCCGCGCGCCTCTGGATGGATCGTTTCGCGGCATTTCGTCATCCACTCCGGGTCCGGCTGCGGGGATCGCTCGACGCGACGGATTTCGCGGCGGCCTCGATCGAGGGATCCCTCGATGCGCGTCCATTCGCATGGGACGTGTGGCGCGCGGGGCGCGTTCACGGAAAGATCGTTCTCCGCGACGGGCTTGCGACGCTTCAATGGTTTTCCGTCGAAACCAACGGCGGCCGCGCCACGCTTTGGGCGGAGTGGCCGCTCCGCGACGGGCCGGCGCGCTTCGAGTTTTCCGCGGATCTTCTCCCCGGCGAGTTCGTGGATCGCGCCGAAGCGGCGGCCTTGGGCCGCGACGAATATCCGAGGATCGACGGGCGCGTCGAAGCGCGGCTCCGCGGCGCCCTGGATCCGCAGGCCGAAAGCGTCTGGCGCAGCCTGGAGGCGCACGGCGAACTCGCCGCGCGCGAGGTCTCGTGGCGGAACGAATCCTGGCAAGCGGTTCATCTCGATCTCCGCCTGAGCAACGGCGTGATCGAAGCCCCGCGCCTCTTCATCGCCCAGGGCGCCGGCCGCCTGATCGGTTCGGCTTCCTACCGCCCCGTTCCGGCCGTCGTGAATTTCGACGTGACGAGCACGCTGGATGTCGCGCGGTTCATGCGCCTGCTTTACCCGCGCAAGGGGAACTGGTTCCACGGCGCGCGATTCACGCGTCCGCCGCTCGTGCGCCTCGCGGGAAGCTGGGCGGTCCGCGACCCGAACGGACTTCGCGCGAAGGGAGATTTTGATTGGCAGGACTGGTTGGCGAACGAGGTCCCCATCCGCTCCGCGAAAGGGCGCGCGGAGTTCGAAGGGCGCCGTTTCGCGTTCCTCGGGGTGGACCTGCGGCGCGCCGAAGGCGGGGTTGCCGGCGATTTCACGCTCGATTTCGCGAAGCAGACCGCCGAGGTCGCGCTCACCAGCAGCGTGGAGTTCGCCGCACTCTGCCGCATCCTCGGGCCGAAGACCGAAGAGATTTTTCGCGACTATCGCTTCCTCACTCCGCCCAAGGTGAAGTGGAAAGGCGTCCTCGCGCTGAATCGAAATCAGGCGTCGGACGATTTCGAGGCCCAAATCCTTCACGCCGGCCGTTTCGCGGTGTGGAAGCTTGAAGGAACGAACCTCGCGGCGACGGTGCGCTTCCGCGACAAGGGCCTGGAGATCGCCCAATATCGTGGCGGGCTTTACGGAGGAATTCTCGAAGGCGACGCGGCCTTCGATTTCTCCACCCCGCGGCAGGACTGGGCCTTTCGCCTCCGCCTCGACCGCGTGGACTTCGAGCAACTCACCCGCGCGCTTTGGAACTACGAAGGGGTCCAAGGACGGATGAGCGGCGCCGCGCGGATGAGCGGCACCCTGCGTTCCTCCAGCGACCTGCGCGGCTCGGGACGCGTCACTGTCGCGGAGGGGGTCCTCTGGAGGATTCCCCTTTTCGGAGAGCTATCGAAGTTCATTCCGGTCCTCGGCACGCACACCGCGCGCAAGGCCGAGGCCTTGTTCACCGTGAGCGACGAACGCGTCCACGTCACCGAAATGGACATCGAAGCCGGACTCCTCTCGCTCACCGCGAAGGGCAATTATAAATTCGACACGTCGCTCGACTTCATCGTCCAGGGGCATTTTCTCAGGACGCTCGGCATCGGTTATCTCTTCGATCCGTTGACGAAACCCTTCGAGTACCACCTCGGCGGCAAGCTCAACGCGCGCGTCTGGAAACCTCGGTTTATTCCGAAAGAACTCCTCCTCCAGTTCGGCGACGCGTTCCGCAGCGGCGAAACCAATGCGCCGCCTGCTTCCAACAAGAACTGATCCGACGCGCGCCGCCTTTTGTCCGCAACCTTTGGATTCCCCATGCCGCTCCGCCAACAACTCGCCCACGCTCAGCTCTACGCCATCCTCGACGACGCCTATCTCGGCGCGCGCGATCCCGGCGCCGTCGCGCTCCAGATGGTTCAGGGGGGCGTGGATCTCCTTCAGGTGCGCGCCAAGGACGCGTCCGACGCGCGGATTCTCGAGTTGACGCGCGCCGCGCTCGCCGTCGCCCGACCCGCGGGCGTCCCCGTGATCGTCAACGATCGCCCCGACCTCGCCGCGGCGGCGGACGCCGACGGCGTTCATGTCGGGCAGGAAGACCTCGCCGTCGCCGAAGCGCGGCGAATCGTCGGCGCAGACCGGATCCTCGGGAAATCCAGCCACTCCTTCGCCCAGGCGATGGCCGCGCAGGCGGAGGACGTGGATTATTTCGCCGTCGGCCCGATCTTCGCCACGCCGACGAAACCGACCTATGTCCCCGTTGGGCTCGACCTCGTGCGGCAGGTGGCGCCCGCGGCGACGAAACCGTTTTTCTGCATCGGCGGGATCAAGCATGACAACGCGGGACGCGTCCTCGCCGCGGGCGCCTCTCGGATCGTCGTCGTCTCCGGAATTCTTTGCGCGCCCGATCCCGCCGCCGCCTGCCGCGCGTTCAAAGCCCTCCTCACCGCCTGCTGCTGACGCGAAGAGCGCCGCGCCGGACGTTCTGACGCCTTCACCGGGGATCCGGCCCCTGGATCCCCGATGCGTCACTCAGGCCTCCGGCCAGACCGCGGCCACCCGCGCGAGGAGCTCGGGATTTTCCGACGCGAAATGGGTATGGTCCTCGGGGACGAAACCCAGGTCCTCGAGAATGTGGCGTTCGGCAGCCTTCGCGGCGTCGTCGCCGAACATGCGCGCAATGAGGGCAATCCCCCGGCGATGATGATAGAGCTTGCGGTGTTCGCCCCGGGGGAACTGTTCGGCGTAGCCGTCCAGGAAATCGTGCACTTCGGCGAAGTCGCGTCCGAACGCCGCCTTGCAGGATTCGCCGTGCCGCTTCCGGTTCATCCCTGGCGCCCGCGCGACTTCTCGTCCTTCACGTAGTCAATGATCTTGCGGTCGTCGTCGTGAGCGGCCCAGACGTGTCGAAGAAAGTCCGCAGGATGGAGGTTGTGCTTTTTGAGAAAGCTCCGGTCGCCCCCGCAGCCAAACATCGTGTCGGACGACATTTCGCCGCGAAGCTTCGCGCGCGCCTTGGCGATGATCCGCGGCAGCCACGCGATCCCGTCCACGGCCGCCGTTTTCGACGGAAGCTCGTCGCGGGAGACGATCTTTCCCGACGGCTTGCCTCGTTGCACGACAAGGAAAAAATCCCGACGGACGGAAGCAATGAGGAGGGCGTCTTCGAAGCTCGGTTCTTGATAGCGATGCAGGTCGTCCACGAAGTCGAAAAGCTCCTGCGCGGTGTGGCCAATCGATTTGAGGAAGTCCAAATCGCCGGTCGAAAGCCCCGCGCCAGGCGTCTTGTCGCCGTTTTGGTAAGCGGCGGACGCCTTGTCGAAGCACCGGCGAAAATGTTGAGTCCACGGATAATGTTCCATGCGGCCAATATACGCCGGCGATCGGAACTTTCCAAGGCGGCCCGCCGCGCGGCGGACGCGCCGCGCGCTCTGTCGGCCCCAAAGCTCCGCGGCCCGCGCCTCCGCGGCCTCCTCCTCACCCCTCCCCTTCGCGTTCCGAACGCCGCCTCACGTTTCAAACCGACCTTGTGGCGCGCCGCCGCAATTGCTATCTCCAACCCGCATGAAACGTCTCTATGGAGTCGGAGTGCTCGGTGGCGGCGGCGGCATCGGGCGCAATCACATCGAAAGCTTCCAATCGAGTCCCTACGCCAAAGTCCTGGCGATCGCGGAAACCAGCGACGCGCGCGGAGAGGACGCCTGCCGCCGCTACCGCGTGCCTGATTGCCACCAGGATTGGCGCGTCCTCCTGCGGCGCAAAGACATTCAGGTCGTCAGCATCGCCCTGCCCAACTATCTCCATGCCGAAGTCGCCTGCGCCGCGCTCGCCGCCGGCAAGCATGTGCTGCTCGAAAAACCGATGGCAACCTCCGCGCGCGCCGCGGCCAAGATCGTCGCCGCCGCGAAACGCGCGCGCCGCGTGCTCATGGTCGGCCAGAACATGCGCTTCACCCCCGACGCCCAGCGCCTTCGAACGATCATCTCGGCGGGACGCCTCGGGAAGATCTCCCACGGACGCGCCTGGTGGTATCGCCGCAGCGGGATTCCCCGCATCGGCTCATGGTTCACTCAGAAAAAATTTGCCGGCGGCGGCGTCTGCTACGACCTGGGCGTGCACCTCCTCGATCTCGCCCTGCATCTCATGGACGATTTCAGGGTTGTGTCGGTTTCCGGCGCCGTCAGCGGACACCTCGGCGCAAAGGGCATCGGCGATGGAAGCTGGGGAAAATCGGAGATCGGACCGCGCCGGATCTTCGACGTCGAGGATCGCGCGGTCGCCCTGATCAAACTTCAGAATCGCGCGACCCTTTATCTCGAGGTGACCTGGGCAACCTTTCAGGAAAACGACGCCACCTACGGCGTCGAACTTTTCGGGGACAAGGCCGCAGCCTCCTGGCAACCGGCCAAGGTGCATTCGATGGTTCCCGGCCTCGCAAAGACGGAACAGATCAGCGGCGGAGCCCTCCCCTACCCCACGGATCGGATCGTGCATTTCATGGAGTGCGTGGCGCGCGGAAAAACGCCCCTGGTCCGCCCGGAAGAATCGCTCCAAGTCCAGCGCGCGCTCGACGGCATCTACGCGTCGAGCCGCACGGGCCGCGAAGTCCGATTGTAACCCGTATGTTTCCCAACTCTTCCGCCGCCGCGCGCGGGAGGCCGGCGGACGGAAGAGGCGCCCAACCGGCGATCAAGGACGCTCGAGGCTCCGGGAGATGGCGGCTCCGGCGGATTTCGCCATCGCGTCGCGCGCGGCGGTTCGTCGGCGTTTCGCGGCGAGAAAGGCGCCGCGGGCCGAGCCAATCCATGCGATGAAAAAGAGGAGCGCGCAAGCGGCTTGGGCGGAAGTGAACCGCCCGGCGAGATCGTGCGGCACGTCGCCGCGAAAAAATTCCACGCTGAAGCGGAGGATCGCGTAGAGCAGCGCGTAGCTCCACGCGATTTGACCGGGATAGCGTTGGAAGCGCTGCATGAATATGAGGGCCAGCGTGAGATCGAGCAACCCGAGGGCTTCGTAGAGTTGCGTCGGATGACGCGGGATCCCGGCGACGGCAGGCGGCGCATTCGGCGCGATCGCCCACGGCGCGTCGCTGACGCGTCCGTAGCAGCAGCCGTTCATGAAGCAACCGACGCGGCCAAAGACCTGGCCCAGCGCGAGGCACGGCGCGAGCGCGTCGGCGACAGGCGCCAGCGGGATGCGTTTCACGCGACTCCAAACCCAGAGCGCCGCCATGGCGGCAAAGAAGCCTCCAAGAAAGACGAGACCTCCGTGCTGGAGCATGAAAATTTCACGCGGATTGTCCACAAACTCCTCACGCCAATAGCGCGCCACATACCACGCGCGCGCGCCAATGAGGCCGGCGCCGAACAGCAGGAGAAGGAGGTTGGTCGCGAGGTCCGCGCCAAGCCCCGCCCGCTTGGCGCGGCGTCGAAAAAGCGCGAACGCCGCGAGAAAACCGAGCGCGACGCAGACCCCGTACCACCGGATCGTGAGCGGGCCCAGCTCGACGAAAATCGGATGCACCTTCTGAGTTTAGCCTGGATATTTCATACGCCCAAGATGAAATGTGCGGGCGCATCCTGGAAAATAGATGAAGTCAAGTGAAATACCTAAAGATTTTGATGTGATCGTGATCGGCGCAGGGCACGCCGGCATCGAAGCCGCCCTTGCCGCCGCGCGGATGGAGTGCCGCACGCTTCTGCTCACCATGGATCGAACGGCCATCGGAAAGATGAGCTGCAACCCCGCGATCGGCGGAATCGGCAAGGGTCACTTGGTGCGCGAGATCGATGCGCTTGGAGGCGCGATGGGAATGGCTGCGGATCTCGCGGGCATTCAATTCCGAATGTTGAATCAGCGCAAAGGGCCGGCGGTCTGGGCGCCTCGCGCGCAATGCGACAAGCAGATCTATCAGGATCTCATGAGCACCCGATGCGCACGCCAACCCAACCTGCGCCTCCTTCAAGGTCAAGCGATCCGGCTAGACGTGCGCGGCGACCGCATTTGCGCGGTGCGGACCATCGAGGGACATCATCTCCCTTGCCGCTGCGTTGTCCTGACCACCGGTACCTTTCTCCGGGGCCTCATCCATATCGGCTCGGAAAAAAGCGCGGGCGGCCGTCGGGGAGAATCGGCAGCGTACGAATTGAGTCAATCGCTGGCGCAGTTGGGGTTCGAAATTCATCGGTTCAAAACCGGAACCCCGCCTCGCCTCAAAGCCTCCACGATCGCCTGGGATCAACTTCACCCACAGCCTGGGGATCACCCCCCTCCTCCCTTCAGCTTCTTTCATGAATCGGCCTACATGCAATGCCGTGAAGAGATTGCTGAAACATGGCCTCTTTTTGTGTATAACCCGGCGACCAAACCCTTTCCGTGGGGGAGTTTGCCGATGTTCCACGTGGAACAATTCTCTCAGACCGATCTTCAAAGAGGAGAACGATGGGTGCCTCCACTTCCTCAAGTTCCATGCTATTTGACGCAAACCTCGGAGCGAACCGCGGAAATCGTTCGCGCCAATCTCGATCGTTCTCCCCTTTATTCGGGACAGATCGCTTCACGCGGCCCGCGATATTGTCCATCGCTTGAAGATAAGTACGTCAAGTTTCCCGACAAAACCACACATTCCATTTTTCTTGAACCTGAAGGGCTTGCGACAGACGAAGTCTATGTCAACGGATGCTCCACGAGTCTTCCTTTCGAAATTCAACAAAAACTGATTCATTCAATTCCTGGTCTAGAAGCTGCGGAAATTGTTCGCCCGGGCTATGCCATCGAATACGACTACCTCCCTCCGCTTCAGTTGCAGTCTTCTCTTGAAACGAAACGTATCGCGGGCCTGTTTTGTGCGGGCCAAATCAATGGAACGACCGGTTATGAAGAGGCCGCTGCTCAAGGTTTTGCTGCAGGAGTAAATGCCGCTCTTCGGATCCACAGTCGGCCACCGCAGCTTCACGCGCGTTCGGAATCGTATCTCGGCGTTCTCTTGGATGATCTTGTCACCAAAGGAACCAACGAACCTTATCGCATGTTCACTTCGCGCGCGGAATTTCGTCTCCTCTTGCGTCAAGATAACGCGGATACACGCCTCACTCCTCTCGGCTATCGGCTAGGATTAGTTTCTCGCGCGCGTTTCGCGGCTCTCCAGGACAAAAACACGCGGCTTCACCAGCTTCGCGATCAGCTTCGAACGACACGCTGCGAAGGCGCAAGTTTGGAGCACTGGTTGAAACGACATGATGCCTCGTTCGACGCATTGACTCGCCGTTTTGGCGATCGTCTTCCTCCAATTCCCTTCGATCTCCGCGCTGCTCTTGAAATGGATCTCAAATATGAAAACTATGTGCAACGCGAGCTCGCACAGGTTGAACGTCTTCGTCGTGAAGAAGATCAAGAGATTCCCGAGCATCTCGATTTTCGAACAATGAAAGGATTGCGCCGTGAAACACAAGAAAAACTTCATGCAGTCCAACCAAAAACTCTTGGTCAGGCGCGTCGAATTCCTGGAGTGACTCCGGCAGATCTCAGTCTTTTGCTTGTACTTATTAAAAAATCAAGCTTTTTATCTAAACAAGCATGAGCGCGGACGGACCGCGCGTCGCGAGATCGGGCCACGGCCGCAATCCCTTGAGCGCTTTCGAGGCTGACGGCGTCATCGCAGCGGCGGAACCCCAAAATCTGGCGAAGACCACGCGCGCTCCTCGACGAAGGATGGGCGTCCGCACTTTTTCCGCAAGATTGGGATGAGCCTTCCCGCATTGACGCATTTCATCTGAATCGCCAATCTGCGCGTTCAAAATTCACGTTCCTCTATGGCCTCTCCTTCTCTCGCGCCCACCCGCGCCACGCTCACGCTCTCCGACGGTTCTTCACGCGTCTATTTTTCGCTGCCGGCGCTTGCGGCGGCCGGCCATCCTCGACTCGCGCGTCTGCCGGTCTCGATTCGCCTCGTGCTCGAGTCCCTTCTGCGCAACTGCGACGGCAAACGCGTCAGCGCGCGCGATGTCCATGCGCTCGCCTCCTGGCAACCGCGCGGAAAACGCGCGGAAGAAATTCCGTTCGTCGTCGCCCGGATCGTGCTTCAGGATTTTACGGGCGTGCCGCTCCTCGTGGATCTCGCCGCGATGCGCGCCGCGGTCGCGCGCGCGAAACGTGACCCGAAACTCATCGAGCCGCTGGTGCCGGTGGATCTCGTAGTGGATCACTCGGTTCAGGTGGATTACGCGGGGATCGCCGACGCCTACGCGAAGAATCTCGCGTTGGAATTCCAGCGCAACCGCGAACGCTATCAGTTCCTCAAGTGGGGCATGCAGGCGTTTCGCACGTTCAAGGTCGTGCCGCCCGGCATCGGCATCATTCATCAGGTGAACCTCGAACATCTCGCGCATGGCGTGATCGAAGCCGACGGCGTCCTTTTTCCCGACACGCTCGTCGGCACCGATTCGCATACGACGATGATCAACGGCCTGGGCATTGTGGGGTGGGGGGTGGGCGGCATCGAAGCGGAGGCGGGGATGCTCGGCCAGCCCGTCTATTTCCTCACGCCGGACGTCGTCGGAGTGCATCTCACCGGCGCGCTCCGCGAAGGGGTGACGGCCACCGACCTTGCGCTCACGGTCACGCAACTCCTCCGCAAGGAGAAAGTCGTCGGCAAGTTCGTCGAGTTCTACGGTCCTGGCGCCGAGGCGCTTCCGCTCACTGACCGCGCGACGATCGCGAACATGGCGCCCGAATACGGGGCGACGATGGGCTTTTTTCCCGTGGACGCCGAATGCGTGCGCTATCTTCGCGGCACGGGACGCTCCGAAGCCCACTGCGCGCTTTACGAAGCGTATTACCGAGCGCAAGGGCTCTTCGGAATCCCGCGCAAAGGCGAGGTGGATTACTCGACCGACGTCGAACTCGATCTCGGCACGATCGCCCCCTCGGTCGCCGGCCCCAAGCGTCCGCAAGATCGCATCGAGCTTCCGCAACTGAAGCGCGCCTTTGCCGAGCTGCTCCGGAAATCCGCCGCCGAAAGCGGTTACGGCAAGAACGCCTCCGATCTCGCGACAAAGGTCGCCGTGGAGCGCGACGGCCGTCGCGTCGAACTCGCGCACGGGAGCGTGCTCATCGCCGCGATCACGAGCTGCACGAACACAAGCAATCCTTCCGTCATGCTCGCGGCGGGCCTCCTCGCCAAGAAAGCGGTCGAACGCGGCCTGCGCGTCAATCCGACGGTCAAGGCTTCGCTCGCGCCCGGGTCGCGCGTCGTCAGCGAGTATCTCGCGGCGACTGGGCTTCAACCTTATCTCGATCGCCTCGGCTTCAACCTCGTCGGCTACGGCTGCACGACCTGCATCGGCAACTCGGGCCCGCTCGATCCCGCGATCGAGGAGGCGGTCGCAAAAAACGATCTTGTCGCGGCGGCCGTCCTCTCGGGCAACCGCAACTTCGAGGCGCGCATCCACGCGGCGATCAAGGCCAACTTCCTCATGTCGCCGCCGCTCGTGGTCGCTTACGCCCTCGCGGGACGCATCGACCTCGACTTCGCCCGCGACCCGATCGGCAGAGACGGGCAGGGGAGGGAGGTCTTCCTTCGCGACCTCTGGCCGACGAGCGCCGAGATCCGCGACCTGATCGCCGCCGCGCTCAAGCCCAACGTCTTTCAGAAACTCTACCGCGATTTCGTCGCGCAAAACCCCGCCTGGAACGAGGTGCCCGCCCCAAAGGGCGATGTCTACGCGTGGGACGCCGCTTCCACCTACATCCAAGAGCCGCCCTTCTTCGAGGAATTTACCCCGACGCCGGGCAAAATCTCACCGGTCCTCAGCGCGCGACCGCTCGCCCTCTTTGGCGACTCGGTAACGACCGACCACATCTCGCCCGCGGGCAGCATCAAAAAAACCTCGCCGGCCGGCCGTTACCTCATCGAACGCGGCGTCAAGATCGAAGACTTCAATAGCTACGGCGCGCGCCGCGGCAACGACCGGATCATGACGCGCGGCACGTTCGCCAATGTCCGAATCCAGAACCTCATGGCGCCCGGCACGGAAGGCGGCGTCACTCGCCTCATGCCCGAAGGAGATCTCCTGCCGATCTTCGACGCCGCCGCAAAATATCGCGAGCGCGCCGTGCCTCTTATCGTCTTCGCCGGCCACGAATACGGCACCGGCAGCTCGCGCGACTGGGCCGCGAAAGGGACGCGCCTCCTCGGCGTGCGCGCGGTCGTCGCCCGCAGCTTCGAGCGGATTCACCGCTCCAACCTCGTCGGAATGGGCGTGCTTCCGCTCCAGTTTCCCGACGACGTCACCGTCCAATCCCTCGGAATCGACGGATCGGAGACCTTCGATCTCCCTGATCTCGGCGACGCCATCCAACCGATGCAGGAAACGCGACTCGTCATCCGCCGCGCGAGCGGCGCCGTGGACTCCGTGACGCTCCGCCTTCGGATCGACACCCCGATCGAAGTAGATTATTACCGCCACGGAGGCATCCTCCCGTTCGTCCTCCGCCAAATTCTCGCGCGCTGATCCACCGGTCGACCGACGATGAGTCGCGCCGTCGCGCCCAAAATCCCGGCAACTCCCGAGATTTGCGCTGGACGCCGCCCGAGCCGTCGGAAGAAAGTTGGCGCGCACTCGGATCCGGAAACGCCATCGGCCCCGCGTCGCATTCATGCTTAAAGAATTCCTGCACGAGGGGGTGATGTTGTGGGCGGTGATCGACCCGATCGGAGCGATCCCGATTTTCCTGGCGGTGACTTCGCATCTCACCGCCGCACAACGGCGCACGGTGGCCGTGCGCGCCTGCGTTCTCGCCGCCGCCATCCTTCTGGGCTTTATCCTCTTCGGGCAGATCCTGCTCGAGATGCTGGAGATCCGCATGGCCAGCTTTCAAATCGCCGGCGGCTTGATCCTCTTCCTCTTCGGAGTGCTCATGATCTTCGAAAAAGGCGACGGCCAGACGTGGGGAATCCCGGAAGACTATCGCCATCTGGCGGTTTTCCCTCTGGCGGTTCCCTCGCTGGCCGGGCCGGCCACCATGATGGCCGTGGTCGTGGTGACGGACGACAATCGTTTCGCCTACGCGCATCAGGCCATGACCATGCTGATCACCCTGGGCATCCTGGCCGCGACCTGCGGACTCCTCATCCTGGCGGAACCCATCCGCCGACTGATCGGCATCGGAGGCGCCCAGGTTCTCAGCCGCGTGATGGGGCTGATCCTCGCGGCTCTGGCGGTGGAGACGGTGATTGGCGCGGTTTTTCTGCTCATCGCCGGCGGCGTTCCGCCTCCTCCCCTCCCGTAAATTCCGCAGCGCCTCCGCGCCGGCGAGATGGGACGCGACGGAGCTTTTCCGCGCTCGACACCCACAGGGCGATCTCCGAAGCTTCGGTTGCGCATGGACGTCGTCATCCAACCCACGGCCGAAGCCGCTTATCGTCTCGTCGCGCGCGTGCTCGCCGCGGATCTCCGCCGCAAACCTCAACTCGTGCTCGGTCTCGCCACAGGAAGCACGATGGAGGGAGTCTATCGCGAACTGGTCCGCATGCATCGCGAGGAGAAACTCGATTTTTCCCTCTGCCGCACGTTCAACCTCGACGAATACATCGGCTTGCCGCCGACGCATCCGAACTCTTACCGCCGCTTCATGCGGGAGCGCCTCTTCAACCTCGTCAACCTCGATCCGCGCAACACCCATTTACCCGACGGAATGGCCGCCGATCTGAACGCCGAATGCGCCCGGTACGAAGCGTTGATCCGCGACGCGGGCGGCATTGATCTCCAGCTCCTCGGCATCGGTCGGGTGGGACATATCGGATTCAACGAACCGCTCTCCGCCTTTCGCTCCCGCACCCGGGTCAAGGCGCTCTCGCCAACAACGATCGCCCAGAACCGCTCCCAATTCGCCGATCCGTCCAAAATGCCGCGCCGCGCGATCACGATGGGGGTGGGCACCATCCTCGACACGGCGCGCTGCATCCTTCTCGCCACCGGCGCGGCGAAGGCCGGGATCGTCGCGCGCGCCGTCGAAGGGCCCATCACCGGCATGGTCTCCGCCACGGCGCTCCAGCTCCATCCGCGCTGTCACGTGGTCGTGGACAAGGCGGCCGCCGCCCGGCTCAAGGGACGCGACTACTATCGCTGGACCTTTGAAAACGAGCCGGAGTGGGAACCTTTCCGGTAGCTCCCGCCGCGGCCGCTCTCCGTCGGGGAAGGCCGCCTCCAAACCCGGCCGCCGCGCGACCTGCGACCCGTTCCGTTCTGGAACCTGCCGCGCGCGCGCGGTAGCCTTGCGCCTCCTTCTTTATGCGCGTGCTCATCGTCCGCCTCTCGGCGCTCGGCGACGTGATCCAGGGCCTCCCATGCCTCGTCGCGTTGAAGGAAAGCTTTCCCGACTGGCGCATCTCATGGCTGACGGAAACCCCGAACGCCGCGCTCCTCGACGGCCATCCGCATCTCGACCGCCTCTTTCTCCTCGACCGCGGCTGGCGGCGCGACGGCGCTCCATTCCATCTCGCCAACCTCAGCCGCGGCGGCGCCAACGCATTCGCCGTCTGGAACGCGCTGCGCCGCGCGCGCTTCGATGTAGCCATCGATCTCCAGGGGCTGTTCAAAAGCGGTTTCTGGACGTTCCTCAGCGGCGCCCCGCGCCGCCTCGGCCACGGCGGGACGCGCGAATGCGCCGATCGTTTCCTCACGGAGATCGTGTCGCGCCGGCCAACCTTCGATCCCGCCTATCCGCTCATCGAACGCTACCTCGATCCGGCGCGCCACCTCGGCGCCGATCCGTCGAAGGCCCGCTACGTCCTTCCTCCTCCGACGGCGGTCGCCCTCGCCGAAGCGGACCGCCTCCTCGGCCCGCGGCCTTCGCCGCAGCCTCTGGTCGGCCTCTTTCCCTGGAGCGCGTGGCCCAGCAAAAACTGGCCCCTCCCTCATTGGCGCGCGCTCGCGGCGGCGCTTGCGCGCGAGGCGCGCGTGCTGATCCTCGGCGGCGCGGAAAATGCCGCGGACGCCGCGGCGGCCTTCTCCGACACGGAGGGCGCGGAAGACCTCGTCGGGCGCACCCCTCTGCCGGTGCTCGCGGAACTCCTGCGTCGATGCCGTCTGGTGATCGGCCCGGACAGCGGCCCGCTCCATCTCGCCAACGCGACCAACGCCCCGAAAGTCCTCATGCTCTTCGGCGCAACGTCGCGTCGCCGATCGGGCCCATGGGGGGCCGGCCATCGCGCGCTCGCGCGCGATCTCGACTGTCAACCCTGTTTCAAGCGCATCTGCCCGTTGGGCCACTTCGCCTGCCTCCGCGAACTCGCGCCCGAGAGAGTACTCGACATGGCGCGAGAAATGCTCTCCGAATCGCCGAAAAGATCGTCCCTCCGCCCTTCATTTCCGCCGAAAACCTCCTCATGAATTCCCGCGAACGCGTCGCCGCCGCCATGCGGCATGAACCGGTGGATCGAACGCCCGTGATGTGCCAGCTCGCGCTCGGCCATTATTTTCTCCATGCCGGACGCGAACCCGCGGAGATCTGGTTCGACAGCGACGTCTTCGCCGCGACGCTCGTGGAGTTCCAGCGGCGCTATCGGTTCGACGGCCTGCTCCTCAATCTTCCCGGCCGTCCCCCCAATTGGCGCGAGCAAATCGCGGACGCGCGACCCGATGGAGACGGCCGTCGCCTGCGATGGAGGAACGGCTTCATCACGCGAATCCCGCCCGACGACAATGCGCAGACCTTCAGTCCGGACGACGCCCCCTTGCCTCGAGCGTCCCTCGCGACAGTGAACCCCGACGATCCCGCGACCTGGCGGATCCCCGGCTACGTGTGGAACACCTGGCATGCGCCGACGTTGTGGGACATCCCCGAAACCGCCGATCTCGCGGATCCCGCCGCCTATCCCGAGTGGTTCACGCTCGGCCTGCGAACCGCGCGCGCCCTTGCGCCGGATGCGTCCGTGCATGTCGAGGTCTTCTCCCCGTTTACCCACCTCATGGAACTCTTCTCGTACGAAGAGGCCTTGATCGCCTTGGTGGACGATCCGAACACGTGCCGCCTTCTGCTCGACCGCCTCACGCCGATCGTCGTTGCCCAGGTGCGCCGGCTCGCGCCCTGTTCGCCCGACGCCGTGCTCATCAGTTCGGCCTTCGCCGGCGCCGGGTTCATCAGCCGCGCGATGTATCGCGACTTCGTGCTCCCCTATGAACAGCGCGTCGTCCAGGCGATCCATGAATTTCGTCTTCCCGCCTACACCCACACCTGCGGCGCGATCGGCGATCGCCTTGATCTTATGGAAGCGACGGGGGTGGATGGTCTCGATACGCTCGATCCGCCGCCGCTCGGCACCGTCAATCTCGCAGACGCCAAAGCGCAATACGGCCGCCGCCTCTTCTTCAAAGGAAACCTGGACGCCGTCAACGAAATGCTGCGCGCCGATCCTGCAACCTTCGAGCGCGCCGTGCGGCAGCGTCTCGACGTCGGCAGTCCCGGTTCAGGATATCTTCTTTCTTCCGCCTGTTCGGTCGCGCCGCGCGTCGCGCCCGAACGTCTGAAAGCCATGGTGGCGCTGTCGGAAGCTCACGGACCGTCGGCGACATGAACGGCTTTTTTCGTCTGAGAGCCTGTGAGAAACATGTGAATAACCTCTCTTTGCGTTTCCCTCTCGGGGAGTCGTCTCAACCCATTGATTCGGAGCGCTTTACCTCGCCTCGTTTTACCGCTGCTTGGTTGCCGCTCCACTTGCGTCTCCCGAGAAGCTCTACGCTGATCTAAATCCTTTTATCCCAAGAGGTTACATTGAAATCTCATGCCCGCTTCCGCAGAGACCGCGCCATCCGTCTACATCAATAAAATTCGTGTCCGGAACTGGAGGCTGCCCTTGTGCGCGCCACGCGCCATCCGAACCAAAGGGTTTGAAGCTGTGAATAACTTGCCGCTTCCGAACAAGCGCGCGGACTGCCTGCCGGTGGAATGTGAACAGCCTCCAAACGGATTGTTTTGTGAAAAAGAGGCCGCGAAATTTCGGAGTTTATCCAAGGGTATTCCCCGTATCGGCGCCGCCCAACCGGTTGTCAAAAGGACATTTACGAATCTTGTTGTCAATCTTCACAACCCTGAATAGGATGACGAATTTAAATACCAAAGGACCTCTTCTTCCGGTCTTCTGAATAAACCCTGCTTCAATGCCTCAAGACATGAAACTGCGTTTCACCAAGGAGAAATTCCTCGACGGCTTGCAACAGGTGCTGAATGTCGTCAGCACGCGCAGCACGCTTCCCATCCTCTCGAACGTTCTGATTCGCGCGGAAAAAGGAGGCGTCAGCCTAACCACGACGGACCTGGATATCGGCGTGCGCTGCCGCCTCCAGGCGGAGGTGGTTGGCGAGGGGAGCACCACGCTGCCGGCGCGTCGTTTGTTCGCGATCATCCGCGAGATGGCGGCGACCGACATCGAGATCGAAGTGGACGAGAAGAATGTCGCGACGATTCAGGGCGGACCGTCGCATTTTCGGGTGCTCGGCCTGCCCGAATCGGAGTTTCCTCCGTTTCCCAAGGTAGACGGCGCGCACGCGGTGACTTTGGAGCAAAAAGCGCTGCGCGATCTGCTGCGCCGCACCAGCTACGCGATGTCGACGGACGAAAGCCGGTTCGTTCTCAACGGGATTCTCATGAGCTTCAAGGACGACAAGCTGGTGGTCGTCGCGACGGACGGACGCCGTCTTGCGCTTGCGGAACAGGAGGTGGAACTCTCCAAGGATTGCAAACAGGACCTCATTGTTCCGAACAAGACGGTCGTCGAAGTCGCGCGTTTGCTGGAGGACAAGGGGAACGTCAAGATCGCGTTCTCCGATTCTCAGGTGCTGTTCGAAATTGGCGGCGCCGAACTCGCGAGCAAGTTGGTCGAAGGCATTTATCCGAACTATCGGCAGGTGATTCCGCCGGAAACGAAGGTGGTCATTCCACTGGAGCGTGAGGCGCTGCTTCAAGCGGTGCATCGCGCGGCGCTCCTCACCAATGAGAAGAATCAGGCGGTGCGCCTCCAGTTCACGCGCAACAAGCTGACGATCACGGCAAGCGCGCCCGAGTTGGGCGAGTCGCGCGAGAGCCTCGCGGTCAACTACAGCGGACCCGAAATTGCGATCGGGTTCAATCCGGCCTTTCTCATGGATCCGCTGCGCAATATCGAGAACGACGAAGTCCGCCTCGAGTTGACCGACGAGTACAGCCCGGGTGTCCTGAAGATCAAGGAACCCTTTCTCTACGTGATCATGCCGCTGCGCGGCGGGACGGCGTAACCGGCGCCGCGGCCGGCGCGCCTGGGTGGAAAACCGCGGCGAAAGCCGCGATCGCCGGCGGGAGACGGAGAGTTCCTTGTCCTCTTACGGAACGGCCAGGAGGGCGCGCGTCAGTAAGCGAGAGGAAAGCGCGCCGTGAGGCGGCGGACGTCGGCGCGGACTTTAGCGAGGCGCGCGTCGTCTTCGAGGCTTACCAGGGCGGTCGCGATCAAGCGCGCGATCTCCGTCATTTCGGCCTCCTGCATGCCGCGCGTGGTGACGGCCGCGGCGCCGAGGCGAATTCCACTGGTGATCGTCGGCTTTTCCGGATCGTAAGGGATGAGGTTCTTGTTGACGGTGATCCCCGCCTTGTCGAGGGCAATCTGGGCGTCGCGACCGTTCACTTTCAGGGGACGCAGATCCACGAGGCAGAGGTGGTTGTCGGTGCCGCCGCTGACGAGGCGGCAGCCGTTTTTCTGGAGCGCGGCGGCGAGCGCCTTGGAATTGCGGACCACCTGGCGCGCGTAGTCGCGAAACTCGGGCGTCATGGCCTCCTTGAAGCAGACAGCCTTCGCGGCGACGACGTGCATGAGCGGGCCGCCCTGGATGCCGGGAAGCACGCAGGAGTCCACGGCCTTCGCATGCGCCTGGCGGCAGAGGACGAGCCCTCCGCGCGGTCCGCGCAGGGTCTTGTGCGTGGTCGTGGTGACAAAATCCGCATGCGGCACGGGGCTGGGGTGTTCGCCCGCGGCGACCAGGCCGGCGATATGGGCCATGTCCACGAAGAGCAGCGCGCCGACCGAATCGGCGATGGCGCGCATCCGCGCGAAGTCAATGACGCGCGGGTAGGCGCTGGCGCCGACGACGAGGAGGCGGGGGCGATGTTCGTCGGCGAGCTTCGCCATGGCGTCGTAGTCGATGCGCTCGTCCTCGCGGCGGACCCCGTAGCTCGTCACCTGGTAAAGCTTGCCGGAGAAGTTCAGGCTGAAGCCGTGGGTGAGATGGCCGCCGTGCTCGAGGGACATGGCGAGGATGCGATCGCCCGGCTTCAGGACGCTGAAATAGACGGCCATGTTGGCCTGGCTGCCCGAGTGCGGCTGGACGTTGGCGTGCTCGGCGCCGAAGAGCGTTTTGGCCCGCGCGATGGCGAGGGATTCCGCCACATCCACATGCTCGCAACCGCCGTAGTAACGGCGGCCGGGGTATCCCTCGGCGTATTTGTTGGTGAGCACGCTTCCGACGGCTTGAAGGATCGCGGGGCTGGTGAAGTTTTCGCTCGCGATGAGCTCGATGTTTTCCTGCTGCCGGCGTTTCTCGTCCTCGACGACCTGATCAATTTCGGGATCGGTTTCGAAAAGAGCGCCCGCGCCGGCCATCTCGCGGAGGAGACGCTGGAAGGAGGCGTCCGCCGCGCCCTCGTCCATTTTGCGGATGCGGCGGGCGTGGCGGCCGCCCGAAAAATCCGTCGCGAGCCACGTCTTGAGAATCGCGACCGCCGCTTCGGGCGAGGTGCGCGCGGCGGCGAGGCAGAGGACGTTCGCGTTGTTGTGCGAGCGGCTGAGGCGCGCAAGCTCCTCATCGAAAACCAGCGCCGCGCGAATGCCCGGCACGCGGTTGGCGCTCATGCTCATCCCCAGCCCGCTTTTGCAGATGAGAATTCCGAACTCCGCGCGATGGCCGACGACTTCTTCGGCGACGGCGCGGGCGAAATCCGCGTAGTCGCACGCGGCGGCCGTATGCGCGCCGAGGTCGGCGACGGGATAGCCCTCTTTTGCAAGCCACTCGCGGAGGCGGGTCTTGAGTTCGACGCCGCCATGATCGGCGCCGAGCGCCACGCGCGCCTTGCGGGCGGAGGCCGGGACGGAGGGGCGATCGAGAAATTCGAGCACCGAAGGGAGCGCCGCGCGAATCGCGTCGCGGCAGGCGAGATAGGCATCGTACGGCATCCCGATCGGATCGGGCACCTCACGCGCCGCTTCGGACAGCCCCTTCTGAAAAGCCCGGAGGAGATGGATGCGCGGCGTCGCCGAGGGGTAGAGCGCGGTGAGCGAGTCGAGGTGGCCGCGGGTCATCGCGAAGATCGCGTCCGCCTGATGCACGAGCTCGGCGGTGACCGGTTGCGAGCGCTGATGCGAGATCTCCACGCCGATTTCGGCAAGGGCGCGAATCGCGTGTTCCGTGGGGCGTTGCCCGGCGCCGGCGCCGAGGCCCGCGGAAAGAATTTGAACATCGCGCCGCGCCCCCAAGAGGTGACGGAACAAGCCTTCGGCCATGGGGCTGCGACAGAGGTTGCCGGTGCAAACGAAGAGAACGGTTTTCAAGGGAGGATGCGGTTTCTAAACCAAGCCGGGGTCTTGCGCAACAGGAATGCCCAGGGTTCTTCGGGATCATCCTTACGGAAACGGACGCTCTCCAAATCCTGAATGGGCCGTTTTGGGGATCTCAACCTTGTCCGCCCTTCCTTGCGGGCGGTGTCGGCCCAAATCCACGGATCCGCTCTCTTTTAGAGGGCTCATCTCCTCCTCATCCATCGAGGATCGGAAGGGCGGGGAGCGTGTCGAGATTCCGGACTCCTCACCGAAGGGTACAACGGCTCGGCCGGCGGCCTCGCCCTCCCTTTCCCGTTCGAGATCTTTCCCCATGCGTCCGGGGATTTTCCCGCGAGACCGAGGGTCACGCCGCCGATCTCCATTTCTCGCGAAGCAAGGTAGGGCGAGGCCGCCGGCCGAGCCGCCTCGTCCTGAAAGGGGTCGTGGGGACCTGTTCTTTCCCGACCTCATCGCGAAGCGAGGGAGGGCGCCGACGGCGGCTTGAGTCCAAAATGTTGCGAGGGCGTCGCCTGTTCCTCGACCGAGGACGGCCCCCCACGTCTTGCGCGGGGATTTGGGGCGGGAATTCCCCCCCAAAAAAAATTTTGAACGCTTTTGAAAAAAAGTTGTCTTTGGTGTTGACACGGCGGCGCGGATGCCTCAAGGTGCGCTCATCCAAAAGCCAAGAAAGGCGCGCCCCGACGCGGGGAACGCCCGCCTCCCTGCCAAGGAAGGGGGGTCTTGGTTGCAGACAACTCGACACATCATGAACCTCAAAAATGCAGTGCTCGCGCTCACGGTTCTGGCGTTCGTCGGCTTCGTCAGCGTCACTTCCGCGGATGATACGCGGGTGGCCGGACGGAAGTCGCTCGAAAGCCGGATCGCCGAGCTCGAAGCGAAACTCCAGGACGCGGGTGTGGGTGGCGGCGTCAAGGGCTCCGGGATCAAGATCTCGGGCTACGTGGACACCAGCTATACCCTCAACCTCGCGGACCGCACCGAAGGCGGACCGTTTGCCGGTTCGTCGTCTCAAAACACGGGTCGCGTCTTCGACAATCAGTACGACGCATTCAACCTGAACGCCGTCAAGCTGACGATCCAAAAGGACAAGGACAGCTCGAAGTTCCCCGCGGGCTTTCGCACTGACGTCATCCTCGGGGAAGACGCCAACATCCTGAACACCGCCTCCGGTGTGGCTCCGGCCAACGCCGGCGATGCTGCTCTGAACCTCGAGCAGGCCTACGTCAACCTCGGTGTGCCGATCGGCAACGGGATTGATGTCAAGGTCGGAAAGATGGTCAGCCTCATCGGCTACGAGGCCATCGAGAGCCCCGCCAACTGGCAGTTCTCCCGTTCGGACGGATTCCGCCTCGCGCCCAACGAACAGACGGGCGTGACGTTCGGCTACAAGTGGAATGACATCGTCACCTCCACGGTCGGCGTGATCAACGGCTGGCAGGGGCAGTTTGTCGGCGGCTCGGGAGGCAACGGCAACACCGACCTCTCGTTCGTCGGTCGCTTGGACTTCACGGGACCGAAGACCGAGGTCGGCGACTTCACCGCGTTTGCCGCGGCGATGTACGGCAACGACAACACCCCCTATATCGGGGCGGTTGGTCTTGCGAACACCATGAACAGCCTGACGACCTACATCTGGGAATTGGGCGGCACGTGGGCGAAGCCGTTCGGCGCCAAGGATCTCACCCTCGGGGTGGATTATCTGTGGCGGCACACCGAAGCGCAGGCCAGCGCGGCCGCAGTGGGTGGCGCGGGCTCCGCGTATCAAGCGGTTCCCCTGTGGGCCGGCGCGCTCAGCGTGTACGGCAAGTACGACTGGTCGGGCCTCGGCGCGAAGTGGACCTCCACGAGCGCGCGGTTCAGCTGGTCCCAGTACGACAACAACGGGGTGCAGACGCCTCCGGCGACGGTTGGCCAGACCCTCACCCTGTCGCCCTTGGTGCTCTACAGCGGCCCTGCCGGGGCGAATTACGAGCGCCAGACGGACCTGTACAGCTTCACCCTCACTCAGGCCTTCAACGTGTGGAAAGACACGCTGGTGCGCCTCGAGTGGCGGCATGACTGGACGACAGCCAACCGCGCCGGATTCGGCGGAGTTGGCGCGACCGCGGCGCCGGGTGGCCGCGACGACATCCGTCAGGACCAGGACACGATCGCCGTCAACGTCGTGTACTCGTTCTAAGCGAACGTCAACAACACTCAACCAGAGACCCTGCCCCGGGAAACCGGGGCAGGGTTTTCTGTTTTTGGGTGTTGCGAGCTTTTGCCGCATGCCTTCTCGCCGCGGAAAAATCAGGGCGTCCTTCTCCGCCGAGGATCCTCCGAAAAAGAGGGACGCGGAAGCGCGCCCCCCGGAACCCGCGTCTCGCGTCCGAAGAGCGCGACGGAGGTCGCGGCGCGCCTACCGCATCCACCCCTACGATCACCCGAAACGTTGGCTTTGCGTAAAGGCGGACGGGATGGCCTATCTCGTGGAACTCGATTACTTCGCACCGGGACGCCACGCCTGCGGTTGCCGGTGGTTCGAATTCCACGACTGGAACGGGTCGCCCATCACGCCGTGCGTCCATATTCAGCGCGTCCTCGATCAGGTGGCCCATCGAGCGTCCGGCGAACATTCGTAAAGAGGCAGCGGTGGACCCAAACCCCGCGTAAGAAACGAGAGAGTCCGTCCTTGGCCGAGAATCGCGCGGCGCCTTCACCACGTGTGGTGTTTCAGCCGCTGCGGCGGCGCCCTGCCTCGCTTCGCGACCGAGCGGATTTTCCTCAAGCATGGACGATGGAAAGGTAGGGCGAGGCCGCCGGCCGAGCCGTCACACCCTTCCTGTGGGGAGTCTGGAATCTCGACACGCCCCATCCCTCCGATCCTCGATGGATGAGGATGAAGGGGGCTCTCTGAAAATGGAGCTTATTCGTGGATTTGGGGTGGAGAGACGCCCGCGCCCCCATCCCAGCTTGGTTCACGACTTCAGCTTCCCCAAAGGGGGGTCACGATGTACCTGCCGGTTCCCAAGAGAATCCGCCCATTGGATTGACCCTCGCGGCGTTTTCGTTTCAGATAGGGCTTTTCCTCATGGCCCGGAAGCCCAAAACCTCGACGCCTGCGGAGGGCAATCCTTCTGAAGAAAAGTCTGCTCCGTCCGGTGCGCCGCCCGCGGAACCCGCCGCAGGTCCGTCTCCCTCCGCGTCGCTCTACGCGCAGGAGGAACGCGTGGGGAAGGTGAATGTCGCCGAAGAAATCAAGGGATCGTTCCTCGACTACTCGATGTCGGTGATCATTTCGCGCGCGCTGCCGGATGTGCGCGACGGGCTGAAGCCCTCCCAGCGGCGCATCCTCTACGCGATGCACGACCTCTCGCTTTTCCCGAACCGCCAGCACCGGAAGTGCGCCAAGATCTGCGGCGACACCTCGGGCAATTATCATCCCCACGGCGAAGCGGTGATCTATCCGACGCTCGTCCACATGGCGCAGCCGTGGGCGATGCGCGATCCGCTCGTGGACGGGCAGGGGAACTTCGGCTCCGTCGAAGGCGATCCGCCGGCGGCCATGCGCTACACCGAGGCGCGGATGACGCATCTCGGCGCGATCCTCATGGAGGACATGGAGCAGGACACGGTGGATTTCGTGCCGAACTACGACGAGACCCGCACCGAGCCGGTCGTGTTCCCCGCCGCCTTTCCCAATCTCCTGGTCAACGGCGCGACGGGCATCGCGGTGGGCATGGCGACGAACATCCCGCCGCACAACCTCGGCGAACTCGTGGACGGGATCTGCGCGGTCGTGGACGATCCGAAGATTCCTCTCGCGAAGCTGATGAAGCTTGTCAAGGGGCCGGATTTCCCCACGGGTTGCATGGTCTGCGGGCTCGATCCCATCCGCCAATACTTCGAGACGGGCCGCGGAAGCCTCAAGGTGCGCGGGCGCGTCGGGGTCGAGCAGCTCAAGGGCGGCAAGGAACAGGTGGTCATCACCGAAATTCCCTTCAACGTCAACCGCGCCACGCTCGTCGAGAAAATCGCCGAGTTGGTGAACAGCAAGGTCGTCAGCGACATCACGGCGATCCGCGACGAATCCGACGAGAACACGCGCGTCGTCATCGAGCTCAAGCGCGACGCGATCGCCAAGGTGGTGATCAACAATCTCTACAAGCATACCCAACTCGAGACCTCCTACTCGGTGAACATGCTGGGGATCGATCACGGCAAACCGAAGACCCTGCCGCTCAAGGACCTGATCGCCTGCTACATCGAGCATCGGCGCGAGGTGGTGCTGCGCCGCGCGCGTTTCCAACTCCGCAACGCCGAGGAGCGCGCGGAGATCCTCGAGGGCTACCTCCTCGCCCTCGCCAACCTCGACGAGTTCATCCGGATCATCCGCGAATCGGCGACGCGCGAGGAGGCGCGCGTCAAGCTGCTTGGCTTCGAGTTTACCCGCAAGCAGATCGAGAAGCTGGGCATCCTGATCCGCAGTCCGGCGCGCCTGACGAACGACCGTTACGCCTTCAGCGAGCGCCAGACCGACGCAATCCTCGAGCTCCGCCTTTACCAACTGACCGGGCTCGAGCGGGAGAAGATTCAGAAGGAGTACCGCGAAATCCTCGCGCGGATCAAGGACCTCGCCGACATCCTCGCGCGCGAGGCGCGCGTGCTCGCGATCATCAAGGAGGAGCTTCAGGCGGTCAAAGCGAAACACGCCACCCCGCGGCGCACCGAACTCGTGCCCGACGAAGGCGAGATCGCCATCGAAGACCTCATCGCCAACGAAGGGGTGATCATCACGATCACCCACGCCGGCCTCATCAAGCGGACGAACATCAGCGCCTACCGTTCGCAGCGCCGCGGCGGCAAAGGCGTGATCGGCATGACGACCCGCGAGGGGGAAACCCCGCAGGAGACCGACTTCATCGAGCACCTCTTTACCGCCTCGACGCACGACTACCTCTGCTTCTTCACGACGCTCGGGCGCGTCTACGTGGAACGCGTGCACGAAATCCCCGACATGGGCCGCGCGGCGAAGGGCCGCAGCATCGCCAACCTGCTCGAACTCAAGTCCGAGGAAGCGGTCGCCGCCTTGATCCGCATCCCGTGGAAGAAGGGCGCCGACGACAAGGACGAGACCTGGAGCGACGATCAGTTCCTCCTCATGGCCACCTCGAAGGGGACGGTCAAGAAGACCGCCCTCCGCGACTTCGCGAATATTCGCAAGGGCGGCATCATCGCGATCAACATCGAGGCGGGCGACGACTTGATGGACGTAAAGCTCACCGGCGGACATGACGAGGTCGTTCTCATCACGCGCGAGGGGATGAGCATTCGCTTTCATGAGGAGGATGCCCGCCCCATGGGCCGCGCCACCTTCGGCGTGCGCGGGATCAGTCTCGACAAGAAGGACAAGGTGGTCGCCCTCGCCGTGGTGGATCCGAAGGCGACGCTGCTCGTCGCCGGTGAAAACGCCGTGGGCAAGCGCACGCCGTTCGACGAGTACCGCCTCCAGTCGCGCGGAGGCAAGGGGATCATCACAATGAAGACGACGGACAAGACCGGGGCCGTGGTCGGCGCCCTGACGGTGACCGATGGCGACGAGGTCATGCTCATCACCGTCAAGGGGCAGATGGTCCGGACCCGGGTGAAGGATATCCGCGTCACCGGGCGCAACACCCAGGGGGTGCGCCTCGTGAATCTCGAGGCGGGAGACAGCCTCCAGGGGATCGCGCGCGTGATCGCCGACGAGGAGGAGGACGCAGAGGAAGCGGGGACACCCGCGTCGTGAGAGGTTCTCCGTCCCGCGCCTCGTCTTCCGGGCGCGCCACGGGGCCGTCATGAAAACGGGGAAGCCCCTTTCCGTTCGCAACCTCATCCTCGACTGGTCGGGAACCGTGGCCGACGATCTCGCCGGCGTTTTGCGGGCGACCAATCATGTCCTGGTTCGTTATGGGGCGAAACCGCTGACGCTCGACGAGTTTCGGGAGCATTTCTCCCTTCCCTGGATCCACTTCTACCGGCGTCGCCTGCCGCGCGTCTCGGAAAAAGACCTCGACACGGCGTTTTGGGAAATTATGCGCGACGAGGAAGATCGCGTGGAATTGCTTCCGCACGCGCGCGCGTTCCTCGAGTTCGCGCGCGCGCGCGCGATGCGCGTCTACATCTGCACGAGCGTGGCGCCGCGCAGCTTCGAAAGCCAGGCGCGCCGGTTGAACGTCGGGGCGTTGATCGCCCGGTCCTATGCCGGGTTGGTGGACAAACGCGACGCGATCGCTCGGATCCTTCGGGAGAACGGCCTCCGCCCGGAAGAAACCCTTTTCGTTGGCGACATGGTCCACGATTTGGAAACCGCGCGCCACGGCGGCGTCCGCTCCTGCGCCGTCCTCACCGGTTACGACCGCCGCGAAAAGCTCGCGAAGGCGAAGCCGGACCTCCTCGTGAACGATCTCGCGGAGCTCCGCGCGCGGCTCGAGAGCGAGGATTCGCGCTGAACCACGGTCTTTGGGTCCGGGAGTTTGGTTCGAGGCGTGGGCCTTACGCCTCCCGGATCCGTTCGATCCGGGCGCCGAGGGCGCGGAGCTTTTCGTCGATGCGTTCGTAGCCTCGATCAATGTGATAGACGCGGCGGATGTCGGTTTGGCCGCGCGCGACGAGGCCGGCGAGCACGAGGGCCGCCGAGGCGCGCAAATCGGAGGCCATGACCGGCGCGCCGCTGAGGCCCTCCACGCCCTTGACGATGGCGGTGGCGCCCTCCATCTCGATTTGCGCGCCCATGCGTTGGAGTTCGGCGGCGTGCATGAAGCGGTCGGAGAAAACGCGCTCGGTGATTACGCTCGTGCCGGGCGTCACGCACATCAGCGCCATCATCTGCGCCTGGGCGTCCGTGGGAAAGGCGGGGAAAGGGCCCGTGGCGAAGTCGCGGGCCGCCGTCGCGCCCTCGCGGCGGAGGGTTACGCGATCGGAATCTTCGGTGACCCAGAAGCCGGCGTCGCGGAGCAGGGCGGTCACCGGCAGGAGGTGCGCGGGAACGATCGGCTGAACGGCGATCTCGCCGCCGGTCAGCGCGCCGGCGATGAGAAAGGTCGCCGCCTCGATCCGGTCGGGGATCACCTCGAACTCCGCGCCATGAAGGCGTTCCACGCCCTCCACCGTGATCAGGGGGGTCCCCGCGCCCGTGATGCGCGCGCCTAGGGCGTTTAGGAAACGGGCCAAATCCTCCACCTCCGGTTCGCACGCGGCATGCTCGATGGTCGTGCGGCCCGGCGCGAGCGTGGCCGCCATGAGCACGTTGCCGGTGCCGAGCACGGTCGAGCCGTGGCGTCCGGCCAGGGAGATCACGGCGCCTTCCAGGGCGGCGTCATGCGTCACGACATACCCCTCTTCGACGGCGAGCCGAGCGCCCAAGGCGTTCAATCCCTTGAGATGGAGATCGATCGGGCGCGGACCGATCACGCAGCCGCCGGGCATCGAAACCCGGCAACGACGCAGACGGGCGACGAGCGGACCGAGGAGACAAACGGAGGCGCGCATTTTCCGCACGAGATCGTAGGGCGCCGTCTCCGTGAGGCGTCGGGCGCAGACGCGGACCGAGTGGGTGTCCGGCCGTTCGACTTCCGCGCCGAGATGCCGCAAGAGGTCGAGCATGAAGCGCACGTCGCTCAGGTCCGGCACGCGGCGGATGACGCAGGGCTCCTCGGTGAGCAGGGCGGCGGCGAGGACCGGGAGGACCGAATTTTTTGATCCGCTAATTTTCACTTCGCCGCGCAGGGGCGTTCCCCCTTCGATCACGATGCGATCCATCCTCCCACGTTAGCTCAGACCGGGGATTTCACACTCTCAAAGTGAAGGCGGAACAAGAACGCGGCTCAGCCTCCGTCGCGCGCCCCGCGGATGGCGGTTTCATCTTTAGGACGGGAAACCTCCGGGCTAGAATCTCGCCGTGCTGGTTTTTCTTGCGCGCCGCGTAGTGCTCGGGTTGCTGACGCTTTTTTGCGTGGTCTCGCTCACGTTCGTGATGATGCGCGCGATGCCGGGCGGTCCGTTCGACAAGGAGCGCAAGCTCCCTCCCGCCGTCGAGAAAAACCTCCTGGCGCGCTACAAGCTCGACGGAACGCTCGGGGAACAGTATCGCGATTACCTCCTCGACGTCGCGCGAGGCGACCTGCGGCTCTCGACGAAATACCGCAACCGTTCGGTGAACGAGATCCTCGGTCAGACGCTTCCCGTCTCGATGGCGCTCGGGACGGTCGCCTTCGCCCTGGCGCTCGCGATCGGCATCGCGCTCGGGGCGGTCGCCGCTGTGCGGCGGGCGACCTGGGTGGATCACGCGGCGATGGCCGCCGCCGTCTTGAGCATCTCGATTCCCACGTTCGTCATCGCGCCGGTTGCGGTGCTGCTGCTGGCGTTGCGTCTCCATCTCTTTCCCGTTGCGGGTTGGGGCGGCGCGCGGCACCTTGTTCTTCCGGCGGTTTGTCTCGCCCTCCCGTATGCGGCCTATGTGGCCCGCCTCGTCCGCAACAGCCTCCTCGAGGTCCTCCATCAGGACTTCGTCCGCACCGCGCGGGCGAAGGGGCTCGACGAGGCGCGCGTCGTGGTGAAGCACGCCCTCAAGGTCGCCTTGCTGCCGGTCGTCTCCTTTTCGGGGCCGCTGGCGGCCAACCTTCTCACGGGCTCGTTGGTTGTCGAGGAAATCTTCAAGGTGCCCGGCGTCGGCGCGTTTTTCGTGAACGGGGTGTTGAACCGCGACGTCTTCCTCGTCGGCGGCGCGGTGATCGTCTATTCGACCCTTCTGATCGCCTTCAATCTCGCCGTGGACCTCGCGTACCCCCTGCTCGACCGGAGGATTCGCCGGGAATGAACGCGCCCGAGATTCGCCGCGATCGCCTTTGGCCGCGCATCCTCCGCAACCGGGCGATGGTCGCCTGTCTGACGGGGCTTTTTCTGATCGTGCTCGCGTCGGTCTTTGGGCCGTTCTTTACGGGCTACGGTTATGAAGAGACGAGCGATCTGCAGTTCGCTCCGCCCAGCCTGCGGCATCCTTTCGGCACGGATCTCCACGGGCGGGATGTGCTCACGCGAGTGCTTTATGGAGGACGCGTGTCGCTCGCGGTCGGGCTCATTGGCACGCTGGTGAGCCTGACGGTCGGCGTCGCGTGGGGGATGATCGCGGGGTATCGCGGAGGGCGCACCGATCTCGCCATGATGCGGTTTGTGGACGTGCTTTACTCGCTGCCGCGTCTCGTCTTCGTGATTGTGCTCGTGACGGCGCTCGATCCGCTCGCGCGCGCGGGGTTGGGGCGGCTCGGCCTGGAGACGTTTGCCGGCGGCGCGCGGATGCTGCTCCTCTTCGTGGGGTTGGGGGCGGTCTCCTGGTTGACGATGGCCCGGATCGTGCGCGGGCAGGTGCTCGCGCTCAAGGAGCAGTCGTTCGTTCTGGCGGCGCGCGCGTTGGGCGCGCGCGGAGGACGCATCCTGGGGCGGCATCTCCTGCCGAACCTTTGGGGGATCGTGATGGTCTATCTCACCCTGATGATCCCCGCGGTGATCCTCGACGAATCGTTTCTCAGCTTTCTCGGGCTGGGCATCCAGGCGCCGCAATCGAGCTGGGGGTCGCTCATCGCGGACGGAGCGGCAGCGATCAACCCGATCCGGATTTACTGGTGGCTGCTTGTTTTTCCGGGCGGCGTCATGGGCGCAACGCTGCTCGCGCTGAACCTCCTCGGCGACCAGCTTCGCGATCTCCTCGATCCGCGCACGGTTCGCGGACGCAGATAGGGCCTCGCGCGGTTACCTCAAGGCCGCCAGCAAGCCGTCGAGATCCACCGTGGCGAAGCCGGCGGCTTGATCGGACATCGCATAGGGGAGGATGAGCCGCGCGGCGTGAACGAGGCTGCCGCAACTGTAAACAACGTTGGGCACGTAACCCTTGCGTTCCGCGGCGGTCGCCGTGAGCAGCGGTTCCGGGAGGCGGCCAATGACACGGGAGGGATCTTCCGCATCGAGAAGCATTGCGCCGATCGCGTATTCGCGCATCGGACCAACCCCGTGGGTGAGCACCAGCCAGCCTTCGGGCAGCTCGATGGGAGAACCGCAGTTGCCCAACTGGATGAACTCCCAGGGAAACGTCGGGCGCGCGAGCAGTCGCGGTTCGTACCAGAAGTGGAGCAGATCGGAATACATCAAAAAGATGTTTTCGTTGTCCTGGCGCGAGAGCATCGCGTAGAGGCCGTTGATCTTTCGCGGGAAGAGGGCCAGGCCTTTGTTCTGCACGGCGGGGCCGTTGAGCGAACTCATGCGAAACGTCTCAAAGTCGCAGGTCTCGAGCAACTGGGGGATCGCGACGCGCCCGTCATAGGCCGTGTAGGTCGCGTAGTAGACGAACGTTCCGTCGTCCTGTTGGAAACGGACAAAGCGCGCGTCCTCCATCCCATTGATCTCGGCGGGGCCATGGGGGAACAGGACCTTTTCCGAGAGCGGCGCTTCCGGCGCAAAACGCGTCTCGTAGTTGGATCGGGCGAGCAAGAGGATCCCGCGCGCTTCATGCGATTGGTTCGGCGCGCGGAAGCCGGCGTCGCGACAGACGCGGTCCACCGCGCCGTTGAGATCGGAAAAGCTGAATGTTTCGCCGAGCGCGGCCAGCACGCGTTCTGCGAGCGATTGGATGAGACCCAGTTCTTGAAGTTTGCGCCGAAAGAGGCGTTTTTCGTAGGAAACGCTTGGCTTGGTGCGGCCCGACCGGGAATATTTGCCCGGCGGGTCGACGGCGATCGCTCCGTCGGCGGCGATCAGGCCCGTGCGAAAAGAGATCGAGGAGACATGTCCTTCGCCCGTGGAACGGAGGCTCAAGAGGAAGCGCAGCGCCCCCTCGGGCGCCTCGGACTGATCGGGATGCGCGACGATGGAGGGATTGAAAAGGGCGGCGGCTTCGAGGGCGTACTCATGAGAAAAATGCGCGCCGATCAGGAGTTTGCGCGGCTCGGAAAGCTTCGCGTCGGTGAGGAGGTCGCCGCTTATCCTCTCGAACTGCTCTAGAAGGAACGTCCGAAGATCGGCGTGCCGTGAAGCGAACTCTTCGAAGACGCGCGCCAAGTGCGCCTCGACGTTTTCCTCGGAAATGGCCATCAGGCGGCTGAGGATCCGCGCAGCGCGGCCGCCGTTCGCGACGTGAAACGGGCGCAGGAGCACGCGGCCGGGGTCCGGTTTGAGGATGAGATCGGTCCGCCGGACCCAGGGCCGCGCGGGCGAAGGGAAAGTCCGGCTCATTCTTCTTTGGGAAGCGTAAAGTTGCTCGTTTCGTTGCGAAGCAGTTGCATCTCGGCGAGGGCGAGCAGGAAGGAGATCGTGGATTCGGCGCCTTGGTTTTCGTTGACGCGATCCATATGGAGCGCGTCGCGGCAGCCTCCCGAGCGGGGATCGTAAAGCGGGAGGCCGAGGTCGTTGTCGCCGAGATACCAACCAAAGGCCTTTTCGGCGCGCTGTCGCCACGCCGCATCACCCGTCCGGCGGTAAGCTTCGACGCAGGCCGAGACCATGCTGTGCGCCTCGACCGGTTGCTGATCGAACAGGGCGCGCCGGCCTTCTCGCGGATAGAAACCGTTCGAGCCGATGGGGCGAAAGCGGCCGCGTTCCGAAGTTTGTATGGCGGTAAGCCATTCGAGCGTTCGCAGTCCGATCTCCCGAGCCTTTGCGTGATTTGACCAGCAGCCGCTCAAGAACAACGCCTGCGCGAGCTTCGCGTTGTCGTAGGTGACGACGGGTTCGAACCAGGGCCAATCGTCGCTCGCGGTCTGTTCAAAGAGCGAGATCAAGCATTCCGTGAGATGTTCGCGGATTTGGTTGACGCGGCGGTCGCCGCTAAAACACCGAAAATATTCATGGATGCCGATCAACGAAAACGCCCATGCGCGCGGAGACTTGAACTCGCGCGCCGGCCCGAGGGCTCGGAGAAAGATCTGCCCGGCGTGTGTGCGGAGTCCCCGCCGTTGTGAACGGCCGACGCACGTTCCCAGGGCCCACAAGGCGCGGCCGTGACAGTCTTCGGAACCCACGTCTTCAGTCCACGCGCGGTCGAACCCGAGAAAATTCCGGAAACGTTCACTGGCCGGATCGAGCGCATAATTCAGAAAGGCCAAGGAAGTTGTCCCGATCCGGCGCGGCGCGGACCCCTCGACCCCGAGCTCTTCGAGAAGCACCATGAGGACGAGGGCGCGCGCGTTGTCGTCGGTGCAGTAGCCGTGCGCGAAGTTCGGCACGGTAAAATTGGCGTGTTGGAGCACGCCGGTGGAGTCGGTGAGGAGATCGAGGTAATCGAGCTTGATCCGAGGCAGTTCTTCCGCGGAACGATCGAGCGTCCGGCTCGCGAAGGCGGCGCGCGGGCGCGCGGCGGAGGTCATCCGCGCTTTTTCGAACGATTGGTAGTAGAGGTGGGCCACGTAATCCCAGACCATATCGCGGCCGAGACGGTAGGCGGCCTTTCGCATTGCATGCCGCCGCACTTCGTCGCGCAGCAGGCTGATGGTTTCGCGCGCGAGCGCCTCTGAATCGCCGAACGGCACGAGGACGCCGCGGCCGTCGGCGAGGAGCTCTTGGGCATGCCAGTAGGGAGTGGAGATGACCGCCTTGCCGCAGCCGAAGCTATAGGCGAGGGTTCCCGAGGTGATTTGTTCGGCGTTGAGATAGGGGGTGATGTAGATATCGGTCACCCCGAGGAATTCCTTGAGCTCGGCGAGCTCCACGAAGCGATTGTAAAAGATGACATGCCGCCCGATCTGGAGATCGCGCGCCAAACGCTCGAGTTCCAAGCGGTACGTCTCGCCCTGATCCCGCAGCAGCGCCGGATGGGTCGCGCCGAGAACGAGATACACTGTGTTCGGAAACTCGGCGAGGATTGCGGGCAGGGCCTTGAAGGCGTGTTCGATCCCCTTGTTGGGAGAGAGCAGACCGAAGGTCATCAGCACGTTGCGTCCCTCCACGCCGAACTGGTCTTTGTAATAGTTCGGATCCACGAACGGCATATCCGGGATGCCGTGCGCGATGAGGTCGAGCTTCTCGGCGGGCGCGCCATAGATGTCCCGCATGAATTCCAAAGCTTTTTCCGACATCACGGTCAGCCTCGAGGAGATGCGGACCAGTTCCTTCATCACCCGCCGCTGCTCGGGGTTCGGCTGGCTGAGCACGGTGTGAAGCGTTGTCACTACGGGCATCCTCAGGTTGCGGAGGAGGTTCAAGATGTGGCTCCCGGAAGGGCCGCCAAAAATCCCGAACTCGTGCTGGACGCTGACGACGTCCACGTTGCTGATGTTCAGAAAGTCTGCGGCGCGCTGATAGGAGGCCGTATCCTGCTCCTCGATTTCGAAGCGGACCTCCTCGGGATAAGAGTAGCGCTCTTCCAAATCGTTGACCGGGATCATGAGCACCTCGGACTGCGCGTACTGAGCCGTCAGCGCCGCGCGGAGATCGCTCGAAAAGGTGGCGATGCCGCATTTGCGCGGGAGGTAGTTTCCCACGATAGCAATTCGCTGAATGTTCACGCGTCCGCCCATAGCGATCTTCAACACCGAGTGTCGGCGAATCGGAACTCCGGCACAAGGGCGGACTCCCCTTGCGCGCTTTCCGTAATGCAAAATTGCGGAGATCGTTTTACAATTCGCGGATGCGCTTTCCGACGTTTGCATCCCTCCTCGCGTTGGCGGTCGCGCTTTCGGGTTGCGGATCGAATCCCGCGAAGGGAGAGAAGGGCGGATCGAGAAAGCGGGGCGACGGCGACCAGGCCGCGAAGGTGGTGCGTCAAGACCTCGATTTCGCCGTCGAGGTCACCGGCGACCTGCGCCCGTCGGTGCAGGTGGACGTGAAGGCCGAAGTCAGCGGCAAGATCAAGAAGATCCGCGTGGACATCGGGCAGTCCGTAAAGCGCGGGGCGCCGCTTCTCGAGTTGGACGACTACGACCTGCTCACCGAGCGCGCCTCGACGCTCATCGAGATCGAGGGCGCCAAGCTCCATCTCAGCAAGGCCGCGGTCAACGCGAAGCGCGCGCAGGAACTCCTCGTCGGCGGCCTCGTCTCCAAGCAGGAAGCGGAGAATCTCAAGCTCGACGCCGACATCGCCGCGAACAGCCTCGACCGCGCGACGAAACGCCTCCAAGGCGTCGAAGACAAGATCGTCAAGACGCGCATTGCGTCGCCGATCGACGGGGTGGTCACCACGCTCCCCGTCGTCGAGGGGCAAGTCGTGGTGGGCGGACCGAGCGTGTCGGCGGGGACGCTTCTGATGACGCTGGCCAATCTCACCGATATGCTCATCTCGACGCATGTCAACCAAATGGACGTCACGCGGATGCGCGAAGGGCAGGCGGTCGAGGTCGCGGTGGACGCCTTCGAGGGCGCGAAGCTCGGCGGCAAGATTCAGCTCATCGCCCCAATCGCGACGATCAAGAACAACATCAAAGGGTTTGCGGTGGATATCCTGGTTACGAGCCAGGACCGCCGGATTCGACCGGGAATGTCGGCCAACGTGCGCATCCCGATCTCGCGCGCCAAGGCGGCGTTGACCGTTCCGATCGAGGCGGTCTTTCGGGAGGAAAAGAAGCGGGTGGTCTACGTGAAAAACGGCGACCGGTTTGAGCGGCGCGAGGTGGAGGTGGGCCTCGCCACGTCGGATCGCGCGGAGATTAAGCGCGGCGTCCAGGAGGGCGATCTCGTGTCGCTGATCCGTCCGAAGGAAAAGCCCGGCGGAAGCTGAAGCGGCGCGATCCCCTATGCCTTTGTGGGTCGAGAACTTCGTGGTGTTGGGCGGGTTCGTCGCGCTGGTTGCCGCCGGAGGGGTCGCGGCGCGCGGAGAACGCTGGCGGCGCGCGATCGCGCGCTTTCGCAAGGACCGCGTCGGGCTCGCTTGCCTCGCCGTC
>JABWAM010000094.1 GCA_013360985.1 Verrucomicrobiia bacterium
CTGGCTCATCGCGGGGGCGGTGATCTTCTGGGTTGCCGGTTTCGACATCGTCTATGCGACGCAGGACGCGGAGTTCGATCGCGCGGAAGGCCTCCGCTCCCTGGCGGCGGCGCTCGGTTCCGAGCGCGCCCTTCGATGGGTTCCGTGGCTGCATGCCGTCATGCTGCTCCTGTTGATCGCCGTCGGGCCGCTCCTCCGTCTGGGCTGGACGTATCATGCGGGATTGCTCCTCGTGCTCGCCGCGATCCTCTGGGAAGGACGCCTCGTCGCGCGGCGGGAAGATCGCGAGATGCAGGCGGCCTTTCTGCGCGCCAACGCCCTGGCGAGCTTCGGCTACCTTGGCGCGGTGATCCTCGGCCTGGGGTTTCCCTGAGCGCGGAGAGACCGGCCGCGCCCTGCCTCGTGCGTCATGGGACGGATCCGGATTTTCCCGCGGAGGCGTTTCTTTTCCCCGAGAGCCGGCTGCGAATGGGTTTTCCCGATGCCTGACGCGAGGAGCAGGAGAATTCTTCCGGGCTTGCGTTGTCCGATGGAGGAAGGCATAGTCCGCTCCTGACGCGAGTCGCGCGCGCGCCTTCCGCGCCGTTAGCTCAGCTGGTAGAGCAAGTGACTCTTAATCACTGGGTCGTAGGTTCGATCCCTACACGGCGCACCATTTCAAATCCATTCGGATGGATTTGCCTTCCGTAGCGCAGGGGGCTGCCGGCGCGAAGGAGGGTGATGGTCAGTGAGCCGTGAGCAGATGGCGGGGAGCAGGAACCCCACACCCTTGCCGATTTCGCCGCCTCCTCCCCGCTCGCCAAAGCCGGATTCCCCTTGCGTCATACCCCCTTCGCCCGTAGAGTGGGATATCCCACCAGGAGATTCCCATGGCCGAGAACCCCATCGCCTTTGAGTACAACGTCCACCTGGACGACAAGAACCGCTTTGCCCTCCGCGGAACCCGGGCGCGCTACTTCTCGGTGCGCGTCTTCAAGGACAACCACGTCCTGCTTTCCCCGCAGAAGCTCGTTGCCGAGCAGCCCATTTCTCCCGCCACGCTTCGCCAGATCGCCCGCTCGATCAAGAACCTGAAGGCCGGCAAGACGGCCGGCGCGGTGGACGTGCGGGCCGCCCGCAAGGTTTTTGAGCGGTGATCTTCACCATCCACATGGGCGTGCCCGAAATGCGCGCCCTTTGGGATGATCTCCTTGCGCGAGGGCAGAGGGGCAAGTTGTCCGGGGAGGAGAGGATTTTTTTCAACAAGTGGTCCAAGGCCCTCGACCTACTCAGCGGGAACCCCCGCCATCCCGGACTTCGCACCCACGAGATCGACGACCTGAGCCGGAAATTCGGCGTCAAGGTCTGGCAGAGCTACCTGAAGAATCGGAAATCAGACGCCCTCCGGATGTTCTGGGCCTACGGCCCGCAACGTCACGACATCACGATTCTGGCGGTGGAGCGACACCCGGACACGGGCAAGCGCAAGGTCTACGAGCGCATTCCGCTCTCCCGCTTTCCCTCGTCGCCCAGCCGATCCCAAGGACGCAATTGAGCGTCCGGTTGCGAGCCATCTTCCGCCCCTCGTCTGGTTCAGAGTCCGAGGTCCTCTGATGCCCCGCCCCGTGGCGAGGTTTTCAGAGGAAAAGGCAGGGCGGGCCGCTCGGGCGGACTCTCTGTTCTCCCGCCCTCCCATGCCCCACAGCACGCGCTCAGGAGCCGGGTCGCGCCCTTTTGCCACGAGCGGCAGGAAGAGGAGGGCGTCTGTCATTTCCGATTGCGGATTGCCGATTTCCAATTGCTGAATGTGCATTCACACCCATCTTCTCCGCATCACCGACGTCCAGGCCGGGTACCTTGAAGACCACCTCGATGTTTGTCTCCTCCCCTCCTGCGTTGAAGCGGATGATGCCAACCAGATTTGAGAAGGCGCCTTCGACCCAGTTTTGAAAAATGGGTTTGGTGTGCAGGGCTTTGGCGATCTCTTCGGCAGTCTTTCGAGTGCCCTTGAAGTCGATGTCCGCACTCAGAAAAGGCGTCTCCTCGGATAGTTCACGGAGCTCCTGCTCTGAGGAACGATAGCGGGTCCCCCAGAAGTTCACCGCCTGACCGCCGACAAGGAGCGGTGCGTGTCCCGCTTTGGCCCAGGCTTCGAAGGCGGCCTGGAACGCTTCGATCGGGAGACGTTTCCTACCGTCCGGCACGATGTCCGCGATTTCCGGAAGCTTCTTCCATCGCGCCGAAGACGGAGCGAAGATTGGTCAAACCCCACCGGCTTCCATCGCCGACGACGGACGCTTTCCGCTCAAGGTCTGAGAAGGACATCTGGCCGCTACGATAGGCCCGTACCAAGTTCATCCGAGCACGTCCTTCAGCGGCCTTGATCTGGGAAATCGTCGTTTTCATTGCTCACACCGTTGGGCGTTTCGCACCGTCCATATGCCACGGTTCGGCTCCCCTGTAAAGCCCCGGAAGCCTGGGTGCTGGCGCATCTCCAACAGGAGCGTCGCCCATGTGCCGGGGGTCGGTCAAGAAAGGGGTCAATCCAGTTCTTATGACTTTACCCACATTTCTTCCTCTGCCTCCGCCACTCCCTCTCCCCGCAAATCCTCCACAGCACGCGCTCAGGAACCGGGTCCCGCCCTTTTGCCACGAGCGGCAGGAAGAGGAGGGCGTCTGTCATTTCCGATTGCGGATTGCCGATTTCCAATTGCTGAACCCGGATCATCCTGAGGGTCCTGACCTGCTGGGAGCAGAACGTTGAATCATTGGCGGAATTGATGAATGGAGGCGCAGGTGCAGGCAAGGTCGTCGTCGCGGACGAGCCCGCTCTGGATCATGCGCTCGTCCTTGTTGGCCAAGCCATCCGGCGGGCCCCGCGAGAGGCCTCAGCCTCCGAGGATCCGATGCAGACGGCTGCGTCCTACGGCTTTCACTCCCGGCGAGAGCGCGACAGGAACTGTGGCCGATCCGCGATCCTCGTGAACAAGGAAAGCCTGGGAGGCATAGCGGCCGATTCCGTGGGCGAGCCGCGTGAGCGAAGCGGCCATCGGGGGCAGCGGGGTATGCGTCGCCTTGGCCTCGATGAGGAAGAGGCGGCGGTTGCCCCGGTCCACGACGAAATCCACCTCCAGGCCTTGTTGGTCGCGGAACCAATAGAGTCCCCGGTCCAAGCCGCGGGCAAGGCGGTGTTTCGCGATCTCGGAAGCGACGAATCCCTCGAAAATCGGTCCGAGAAAGGGGGATGAGCGCAGGGCGCGCGCCTCGCGGAGGCCGAGGAGGTGGCCGGCGAGCCCCGAGTCCATGAAGTAGAGCTTCGGCGACTTGATGAGTCGCTTGCCAAAGTTCTCGTAGAACGGAGGCACCAGCAGGATCTGGCCGGTGACCTCCAGGATGCCGATCCATTCGGCGATCGTCGGCACCGAAACGCCGAGGGGCGCGGCGAGGTCCGTCTTGTTGAGCATCTGCCCGACCCGGCTCGCGAGGAGCGCCAGGAAGCGGCGAAACAGGGTCAGGTTGCGGATGGCGGCCACCGCCCGCACGTCGCGCTCGAGGTACGTCTGGACGTAAGAACGGAACCAGATGTCCGCCGCGGCTGGCCGGGAAAGGACCTCGGGGAACCCTCCCCGCCATACCGAAACCTGGGGCGACTCCTCGGCGGAGAGCGGCAGGAGCTGGAAAACCGCCGCGCGGCCGGCCATTGACTCGGTGACGCCTCGCATGAGAGAGGCCTCCTGGGAGCCGGTGAGCAGCCACCGCCCGCACAGGCGCGGTTCCCGGTCGATGCGGGCGCGGATGTAGTTGAAAAGCGAAGGCAAGTTCTGGATCTCGTCGAGAATGACCGGGAGACGGAGTTCGTCGAGGAACCCCTTCGGATCCGCCGATGCGCGGGCCACCTGGTCCGGGTCCTCAAGGAGCACGTAGTCCGCCCTGGGAAACATGCGGCGGAGGAGGGTGGTCTTGCCCGCCCGTCGGGGCCCCGTGAGGATGAGGGCGGGGAAATTGCGCGCCGCCGTTCTCAGCTCGCCCGCCAGAATTCTTGGGACGTATCGCATGGTGAGTTTTGTAAACTTCAACTTTAGAAAACTCAAGTATATTCCGCATGGAAGGAAGGTGGAGCCGTCGCTGCGCCTCGGTCGTTGCCCTCGTGGCGGTAGGGCATGAAGCTTGACTGCCGCCAACGCCTGAGAATTCCCGAACGAAATTGCCACTCTCTCGGCCCCGGGATGGGATCAAAAGGCGAGGGAGGTCAGGCCAAACAGAGAGTCCGATTTACCTCAGCGTCCCTCACTGCACCATTTTCCCGTCGGGCCGAAACCGCCCCTCGTCTGGTTCAGAGTCCGAGGCCCCCTGATGCCCCGCCCCGTGGCGAGGTTTTCAGAGGAAAAGGCAGGGCGGGCCGCTCGGGCGGACTCTCTGTTCTCCCGCCCTCCCATGCCCCAAGAATGGAGGCGCCCCAAACGGCCCCCGCTCTCTCCCCGAATTTTTGGGACTGGTTAACAGTCGAAAGGAAATGGTTCACCATTGGTTTTGGGGGTGTTAATCACGCCGCTCTTGCGATTACGGGCGGCTCCGGTATGAATGCATTGCGCCTGATTCCCCCTTGATGAATGCGGCCCTGATCCTGACCCCTTCGGACATGCGTCCGTTTATTGGCGGACACGACCACTCGGTGTCTCACCTGGTCGCGGGTCGAAATGAATTCGAGCCAGCCATCCGTCACGCTGTCGACGCCATCTTCCGCGACATGCAGCTCATCAGCAGCGATGAGGCCGGGCTTGTCAGCAGTTACCTCGATGGCATTGAAGAGCCACTGCACGAGTTGGCTCATTATGGCGTGTCGCTTTTCGCCATCCGAATTCAAGGCGCCCTAAAGGTAAAGGAAGGATCGGCGATTCCGAACTGGACTCGGACACATTTTCTCGTTGTCCCGACGACGGGCTATTTTCGGATCGAGGGCGAGGATACGCGGTTTCACCGTTTCGACCCCGAGTGCGCTACCGCGATATCCAACCTTTATGCCTCCATCCGTAGCGGGAAGAATCTGACTGTGCGTTTCGATGCCAAGTCATTGCGGGAGGAGTACGAAAACGATGTCCCTTGGTGTGAACAGTGTTGTTTGAGCGAAAGCTTAGCCCCAATGAGGCGCTACTCGATGCCCCCCGAAGCTCGGCTATTTATCAACGCCGCCAGGACGCTCCTCCATTACTTGGACGATAAGATCTCTGACGAATCCGGAACCTGATCCTTCACTCTAGCTTTCTCCCGAGGCGCCTTTGTCCATATTTCTCTTTGCCTCCGCCACTCCCTCTCCCTGCAAATCCTTCACAGCACGCGCTCGGGAAGGGGGTCGCGCCCTTTTGCAACGCGAGAGAGGAAAAGGAGAGCCTCCTGAATATCGGGAGCCAGGTTGAGCATCCCCATGATTTGCGTCATGCGGGCGGGCGGGCGGAACGCCCCTCAGTCGCGCCAGGGCCGCGTCGTCGCGGACCAGGCCGTCCCGAATCATCGTGTCGTGCTTGATGGCCAGAGCCATCGGCTTCGCCAGGTGAGGGATGTCAACCGGAGCGGTCGCCTCCAGGTGGTGCGAATGGAATTGACATAAATGTCCACAATGTGTACAGTGCATTACATATCCCTACAAAGGGAGAACCCATGAGCACCGTAGTTTCCATTCGGTTGTCGGACGGCTTGGCCAAGGAACTCGACCACATTGCGATCGAAACGGAACGGCCCCGGTCGTTTCACGTCCAGAAGGCCCTGGAGTCCTACATTGAGGATTTCGCCGACGTCCAGGTCGCCCTGGATCGGCTGCGCGACGCCAAAGACCCGGTCGTGTCGAGCCGGGAGCTGAGGAAATCCCTTGGCCTTTGAAATCGCCTACAAGCGGAGCGTCGAGAAGGACCTTGTCAGGCTCGGCAAGACCGAAGCGCGGCGGGTTTTGGACAAGATCGAGAAGGAGCTCGTGGCGCGTCCCGACGCGTATCCCGCATTGCGGGGCGAGTTCGCGGGGCTGAGGAAACTGCGCGTGGGCGATTACCGGGTCATCTTCGCCATTCTCGGCGAGCAGGTGCTTGTGCTGCGAATCGGCCACCGACGCGAAGTCTACCGGTGAGGCGGCGGCACGGGAAGGTTGACGGGAATGCTCCTCGCTCATCGGGTCGTCTCGAAGCCTTCAGGTCCTATGCTCCTTGAGAGGGCAACCTCCTCACGGACGTAGGCTCAATCCCCGGCCCAGCCGGGGGCCCGCATTTGTGGTCTGACGCTTTGACGCGTCCCCCTGCGACCTTCATCGGTGACAGAAGAGGAAGAACAGCAGCGAGAGCGCGCCCAGAAACCACATGCCTCCCGACACCTCGCGCCAACGGCCCGCCAGAATCTTGACTGCGAGATAAGCGGCAAATCCCGCCGTCATGCCAACGCCCAGGTTGTAGGTAAAAGTCATCAGAATGATGGTGACGAAGGCCGGGACGCTTTCCGTCAAGTCTCCGAAATTCAACTGGCTGATCGGGGCGAGCATCAACATGCCCACCACCACGAGCGCCGGCGCGCAGGCGCACGCCGGTACGGCCGCAAGAAACGGCGCAAAAAAAAGCGCCAGCAGGAAAAAACACGCCGTGAAAACCGCCGTTAGCCCGGAACGTCCTCCCGCGGCGATGCCGGTGGCCGACTCGATGTAGGCGCCCGCCGTGGTGGTGCCCAACAGGCCGGCGGCAGTCGTGGCCATGGCGTCACAGAGCATCGGTTTCTCGATCTCCGGCAGATTGCCCCGCTCATCCACCAAATCGGCGCGCAGGGCCAATCCGATCAAGGTGCCCATCGTGTCCACAAACGCCATGACGAAGATGGTGAGAATCACGGGGAGAAACGTCAGACTCAGGGCGCCTCGCAAGTCCAGTTGCAGGAAAACCGGCCCCAGACTGGGGGGAGCGCTCACCCATGTCGCGGGTGGTTTTTGCACTCCCCACAGAAAAGCCAACAGGGTGATCGTGAAGATGCTGATGAGCAGGGCGGCGCGCACCCGCCGCACCATGAGCGCGATGGTCAAGAGAAAACCCAGAATGGCCAGTTGCGCGCTGGGCGCGCGAAGATCGCCCACCTGGACGGGGGCGCCTTGGACGCCAAGCGTCACCAAGCCGGCCTCATTCAATCCGATGAACGCCAAGAAAAGACCGATGCCGACGGTAAAGGCGATCTTCATGCTGGAGGGGATCGCGTGCGCCAGCCACCCGCGGACGCGCAAAAGCGTGATCAACCAGAAAAGAACGCCCGCGAGAAAAACTGCCGCCAGCGCCATCTGCCAGGTGAAATGCAGCACGCCCACGACGGTGAACGCGATGAAGGCGTTTTCCCCCATGTACGGCGCCACGGCAAACGGGCGTTTCGCGTACAATCCCATCGCCAGCGTTCCCAGGAAGGCCGTCAAGATCGTCGCCGTCATGGCCGGCCCGAAGGGCATCCCGGCCGCTTCGAGAATCTTGGGATTGATGACGATGATGTAGGCCATCGTGACAAACGTCGTCAGCCCCGCCAGAAACTCCCGGCGCACGGTGGTCCCCAACTCCTCGAGTTGAAAAAAATGACGCCACATCATGGATGCGCGGGTCTCGATGAAAAAGGTTGGATTGCCGCGGCGTAGCCATCCGCCTCCGTGGCGTGCGACGCCGGCAACCCTCCCGAATCAGAAACGGCTCATCCGCAAGCTGCCAGAAAAATGCGTGTTGTCGAAAGTCGAATTTTTCCTTTCATCCACCACTCCTCCAATCGATGACGAGGGGAGATCGCGGTGAATCCAAGGGTAAAAAGTCTATGCGGCGCACCCTTTCCGAGGGGTGTTGCCATCGATAGACCCATCCCCACGCGGCATACACCCATGCAGACATGAATTCTGGCTGTCGTGTGGATTTCAAGCCGTGGGGCGCCGTCGATCGAGATCGGTTGGGGATGTGTTGTCTCATCACAGGCGACGCTGGCGGGGGAGGGGCGCTTTGCGCTTTCGTCGAGGGCGGGCCCCCTGGCTGCCCGTCGGAGGGGGGGAAGCCCCAAGCGCGGGGTGGACGCAGGAGCATGAAGCGTCTTTTCGGCTTGATCATCCGCGTCGTCGAGTCAATGAGTCTCTCGTCGCCAATCGTCCCAACACGCATTCCCCATGAAATTCCTCAAAACCTTTGCGCTTTGCGCTCTCCTCGTTCCCGCCGCGGCCTTCGCTGCCGGCGCAAAATCTTATCAGGTCACCGGCAAGGTGCTGGAGATCACGGACGCTTTCGTCGCTGTGGAAAAGGGCAAGGAACGTTGGGAGATCAATCGCGCCGCCGACACCAAGCTTCCCGAGGGGATCAAGGTCGGGGACAAGGTGACGATCTTCTACACGATGACCGCTGCCGCGGTGGAGGCGAAGGCCGAGAAGGCGGGAACGAAGAAGAGGTAGGCAGGCCTGTGCCTCGAGGGCGCATTCCCATTTTGCGCCGCGAGCGTTTTCCTCCCGGCGTCCTTGCGTCGTCGAATGGTCGGAGATCGTCCCGTAACGGCGGGGGCGAATTGGTTTTCTCGGCTCACCGCGTGACGGGTCACCGTCGCAAAATCAACGTGAGCCTCCTCTTGCGCATGCTCCGCGCGTCAGGCCTTTTCCACCTCGTCCATGTTTCAAGCGTCGTTTCCGCCGCGCTGCGTAAACTTCACCCGTCGAAGCCCGCCATTTCAAACGCGGTCCTCAAGAACCGCTGGGCAA